>JAFUXX010000091.1 GCA_017476965.1 Kiritimatiellia bacterium
AGGAAAACGACGCACAGCGCGGTCGCCGCCGCGCCGAGGACGAACGCCGCGAGCGCGACGCGGAGCCGCTCCGGAGTGCGCGCCTGCGCGGCCGCGAGCGGACTCGCGGCGTACCAGAAGAGCTTTGGCGTCTTGCAGAGCCCGCGGACCGGCTGCAGCAGCGGGTCTTGGAGAAACGCCGCGGCGCATGCGGAAACGGCCAGCGCGAGCGCGAGGTACGCAAGCCAGCCCGCCGCCGGAGGGGAACGGAACGCGGCGCAAAGCTCCCTGCGGCGCGGCGCGGAGAAAAGCGAAAACGCGGCGCACGCGACGAGCGCCGCGCGCGCCAGAGGCATCGAAAAACCCGCGGAAAACGCGAACGCGAGGAAGGCCGCCCACGAGGGGTCGGCCGCCACTGCGTCTCTCCACGGGAACCGGCGCATCCCGCGGGAATCCCTTACGAAGCCGAAGCGGAAAGCGGCAGGATGCAGAAGATCGCGAAGACCATCACGAAGATCGCGACCGTTTCGATCACGCCGATGGCCGCGAGGTAGTTCGTGAAACCCTTGCCGGTCTCGGCCTGGGCGTCCGCGCCGGCGGCGGCGGCCTGCCCCTGGAACACGGCCGAGGCGCAGATGCCCGCGCCGGCGAGCAGCGCCAGCACGAGCGAAGCGATGCCGGCGCCCGGAATCGGAGTCTTCGAGACGTTGAGCAGCATCGCCATGAGGATCATGCCGTAGAGCGTCTGCGTGAGCGGCGCGCCCACGAACGTGAAGAGCGTGTACGGCGCGGGCTTGTTCTGCGCGTAGCACTTCTTCCACGCGCCGATCGTGGCGCACGCGGCCTTGCCGATGCCCACGGCGGACCCGACGGCGCTGAGGCCGACCACGCCGATGGCGCTTGCGATGCAGAGAGCGGTGTCGATTTCCATTTTGCAGTCTCCAGTTGCGAAATCAGTTTCCGTCCGGGTTTTCCGGATTTTTGCGCGCCTTGAACGGCGAATACTCCGTGCCGGACCAGGTGATCCCCTTGGCCGAGGAAAATTCGAGCGTGTTCAGGCGCACGGCGTGGACGAGGATCGAGAGCGCGCCCATCGCGAGGTTGAGCGCGTGGCCGAGCAGCAGTATCGCCGCCATGCACGGCACTTTGGCCCAGAGCGGCATCGCCAGCCCCGCCGCCATCGTGTCGAACGTGCGCGCGATCTGCACGGACGCCAGCCCCACGGCGAAGAGGCGCACGTACGAAATCACGTCGCCCATCGACGAAACGACGTTGAGCGGCGTCATCGCCAGCGACACGGCGTTCGCCTTGAGTTCGTCCTTGCGGTACGAGAAGAGCAGGATCAGCGCCACGCCCGCGGCGATGGACCAGGTGGCCGCGGCGGGGTACTTGAAGTCGGTCACGACGATCGTGCACACCACGTTGTACATCCCGTACAGCACGCCGAGCCAGCCGATCTGCGCGAGCGCCTTCTTGTCCGGCCACAGCTCCGCGGCGTTCCACACGCGCGCGATGCCGAGGTGCGCGAGGCCGATGACAAAGCACAGGTGCATCACGTTGCTCTGCACCGAGAGCCACCGCGCCGTGGGCAGGTCCGACGCGAGCGGCGCCGGGAGCCATTCGGCCGGCATTCCGAAATACGTGCCGGAGAGCACGCCCCACGCCGTCGCCGCCGCGCCGAACACGAGCAGCAGCGACATTCCCTGCGACGCGAATTCCGACGGCTCCACGCCCGTTTCGGCCGCCTTGCGGCGCATCGAGCGGCGCAGGAAATGCCACGCGGCGAGCATCAGCGCGCCGTACCCGGCGTCGCCCACCAGCATCGCGAAAAACAGCGTGAAGAAGGAGTAGAACACGGCGCTCGGGTCCGATTCGCGGTACCCGGGCATGATCCCCAGCGCCTTGAAGAGCGCCTGGATCGGCCGGAACGCGCGCGGGACGCGCACGAGCACCGGCGGCTCTTCTTCGGGCAGAGGGTCGCGCGCGGCGAAGCCCCAGCCTCCGGCGCGGGCCGCCTTTTCGAGGTCGCGCAGCGCCGGGCCGGGGATCCACCCGCACAGGTACGCGACCGGGCCTTCGTCGCGGAGGCTTTCCGCCGCCGCCGCCCATTCGCGGCGCTCGGAGGAAACTTCCGCCGCCGCGCGCACTTCGTCCGCGAGCCTGCCGAGCGTCTTGAGCGTGCCGGCCGCGGTGCGCATCGCGGCGCGCGCCTCTTCGAGCTTGCGGCGCGTTTCGGCGAGGGGTTCGTCCGGCAGGGGGAACGCGGCGACGCCCTCGGGCAGCGGCGCGCCGGCGAACGCGCCGCACACCCTGTCCTTGCCGCTGGAAACCACGGTCAGTACGCCGGTGTCCGGAAACGCCAGCCCTTCGAAATCGCGCGGCGGCACGGAGAAAATGGCGAACGGCACGCCGTCCGCTTCGAGTTCGCGCGCCTTCCGCGGGTCGAACGATCCCCACGGCGCGTACTTGGCGATCTTCGCTTCGAGCGCGTCGGCTTCGGCACGCGCGTCGGTCCAGCGCTTCGCGACGGCGAGCACCCTGGCCACCGCGCCCCTGCCCTCGGGCAGCGGCCCGTGCGGCAGGCGCAGGGAAAGCGAAAGCGGATCGCGCGCCGAGGCGGCCTCCGCCAGG
>JAFUXX010000092.1 GCA_017476965.1 Kiritimatiellia bacterium
GAATCCGAGCGCGCCGCCGATCGTGAGCGACGCGAGCGAAGCGGCGGAATGGGCCGCGCCGCCGGCGGAGAGCTTCCAGTCCAGCGCGGCGGGGCGCAGGCGCGTGCCGCCGCACTCGGGGCAGGCCGCGTACTCGCGGTAGCGCGAGAGCATCACGCGGACGTGGAGCTTGTAGGCGCGGCCTTCGAGCCACTTGAAGAACTCCGCCACGCCGGGCCAGAGACCGCCGTCCCAGTCGTCCGTCTCGCCGTTCCAGACCCAGGCGCGCCTGTCCGGCGGCAGGTCCTGCCACGGCACGTCGAGCGGGAAGCCGATCTTCTTCGCGCGGCGGACGAGCATCCGCTGGCATTCCTTGAAAGAGGCGGTCTGGAAGGGCTTGATGCAGCCCTGCGCGACCGAGAGGCGCGGATCGGGCACCACGAGCGCCTCGGACACGCCGATCACGCGGCCGAAACCGCGGCACTTGGGGCAGGCGCCGACAGGCGAATTGAACGAAAAGAGGTTGGGGGAGGGGGACTCGAACGCGTGGCCGCAGTCCGGGCATTCGAGACGCGAAGAGTACCGGACGGGAGCGCCCTCGGACCTGTCGTCCGCCACCGGGATCGCGAGCGCCGCGCCGCGGCCGTGGGCGAACGCGTTTTCGAACGCCTCCGCGAGGCGGGCGCGCTTGTCGGGCGAGAGGCGCACGGCGTCGGCGTCCACGCGCAGGCGGCGGGCGCCGCCTGGCGCGGCGGCGAGCGTCTTCACGCGGGTCCAGCCGCGGGAGGAGAGCAGCTCGCGGGCTTCGTCCTCGCCGACGGAGCCCGGAATCTCCACCTCGAAAGAGATCAAAGCCCGCGACCCGGACGGAAAGCGCGAAAGGACGTCCGCCGCGGCGGAGTCCGGCGACGCGGGCTCCACGAAACGGTTGCAATGCGGGCAGAACGGGCGGGCGCACGAGGCGAAAAGCTGCTTGGAGTGGTCGTGCAGCTCGGTCATCGTGCCCACGGTGGAGCGGGAATTGCGCACCGGGTTTGACTGCCTGATCGCGATGGCCGGGGGGATGCCTTCGATCGAATCGGCGAGCGGCGGCGGGAGGCGCTCCAGAAACTGGCGGGCGTATGGGGAAAAGGTTTCGACGTACCGGCGCTGGCCCTCGGCGTAGACGGTGTCGAACACGAGCGAGGACTTGCCGGAGCCGGAGAGCCCGGTCACCACAGTGAAGCGGCCGACCGGGATGTCGAGATCGACGCCCCGCAGGTTGTTCTGGCGCGCGCCGCGGACTCGTATCGTCTCTTGCATCCGTCAATCCGAAAGGGCGGAGAGCGCGGCGTCCGACCCGAACACGACGAGGCGGTCCGACGCGCGGAGCGTCTCGTGCCCGGTCGCCACGATCGTTTCGCGGGGGCGGGACTTGTCGTCCGTCTCGCGGCGGATGGCGAGCACCGTCACGCCGAACGCCTGCCGCACGTTGCCTTCGATGAGCGTCTTGCCCGAAAGGCCGGGCGGGAGCGAGACTTCGGCGACGGAATAGCCGTCGGCGATTTCGAAAAGCTCGATCGTGCGGCGGTGGAGGATCGAATCGGCGAGGCGGTAGGCGCGGTCGCGGTCGGGGTAGACCACGTTGTCCGCCCCGATGCGGGAGAGGACGCGGCCGTGGACCGTCGAAGACGCCTTGGAGACGACGCGCGGAATCTTGAGATCCTTGCAGAGGATCGTCGCGAGAGTCGAGGCTTCGAGGGAGGAGCCGATGGCGACCACGGCGATGTCGCACGTGTCGAACCCGGCGTCGCGCAGCACGCCGGGGCTCGTGGCGTCGCCTTGCACGGCCCGCACCGGGGATTCGGCGAGGGACTGCACCACGTTCCAGTCGCGGTCGAGCAGGGTGACGTCGGCACCGTTGGCCGAAAGGGCCTCGGCGAGCGTCAGCCCGAACCGTCCGCCGCCGATTATCCCGATTTTTGGAATTTTCATCGCTTGCACGGCCGATTCTATGCCAATCCGCCCGTCCGGGACAAGAAAAAACGGCCTCGCGCGGATTTTTCCGGGCGGGGCTTGCTTTTCGCGCGCGCATGAGGTACATTTCGCGCGACAACACCGGAGCGTCTCCGTCCGGAGGCGTTCCGTGCGACCCGGTCGGTCACGATTTTCCCACTCATTTCACGGCACTTTTCCGGTCGGTGCCACGGCCTCCACGACAACGGTTTTATGCCCCCCCCCCCCCCGACGATTCGCGAACTCGCGTAACGACCAGCACCCAGTGAAACGCTCTCCCGCCACGGTCTTGCCCGGCGTGACGGCTCCCGGCGCGCGTTTCGCCGGCGGGGTCCGTTTCGCGAAGGACTGTCCGGAGGCGGACGCCGTCGTCGCGGACGCCGTCGCCGGCATCCGGCGCGCGGTCGAAGCGGCCGCCGTTCTGGGGCTGGCGGGC
>JAFUXX010000093.1 GCA_017476965.1 Kiritimatiellia bacterium
CGCCGCGGAGGGCCGCGGCCGTCGCGCCCGGGACGGCCGCCGAAACGAAATGCGCGGGCGTTCCGGTCGCGACGACGCGCCCGCCGGCTTCGCCGCCTTCGGGGCCGAGGTCGATTGTCCAGTCCGCCGCGCGGATCGTCTGGAGGTTGTGTTCGATCACGACGACGGTGTTGCCGGCGTCCGCCAGGCGGCGCATAACGCCGAGCAGCACCTCGACGTCGCGGAAGTGGAGCCCGGTCGTCGGTTCGTCGAAGAGAAGCAGCGAGCCCTTGCCGCCCGCCGCGCCGCCGTCGGGCCCGAGCGCCGCGAGGAACCCTGCGAGTTTGAGGCGCTGCGCTTCGCCGCCGGAAAGCGTTGGCACGGGCTGGCCGAGGCGCAGGTACCCGAGGCCGACGTCCACGAGCGGTTGCAGCGCGGCCGCGACGGGATCACCGGCGAAGGCGGCCGCCGCTTCCGAAACGGTGAGATCCAGGACGTCCGCGATCGACAGCTCGCGCCCGAGTTTGGGGCAGGGCAGCGTGACGGAGAGAGTCTCCGCCCGGTAGCGGCGGCCGCCGCACGATTCGCACGGCAGGTACACGTCGGAAAGAAACTGCATTTCGACGTGTTCGAAACCGGAGCCCTCGCACGCCGGGCAGCGCCCGAGGCCGGAGTTGAAGCTGAAGTCGCCCGCGGAAATGCCGCGCGCCTTCGCCGCGGGCAGCGCGGCGAACGCCTTGCGCACGAGGTCGAACGCGCCGATGAAACTCGCCGGGGTGGAGCGGGCGCTCTTGCCGATCGGGGACTGGTCCACGAGTTCGACGCGGGCGAAGTTTTCCGCGCCGCGGATTTCGCGGAAAGCGCCGCATTCCGGCACGATCTGGCCGATCGCGCGGCGCGCGGCGGGGTACAGCACGTCGCAGACGAGCGTCGACTTGCCGGAGCCGGAAACGCCGGTAACCGCGGTGATCCTCCCGATCGGAAACGCGACGTCCACGTCCTTGAGGTTGTGCTCCGTCACGCCGAGCAGCTCCAGCGTCTTCGCTTTGCGGGCGCCGTACTTGGCCGGAGGTTCGGCGGCCATGAGCATGCCGCCGAAGTCGTCCGCTGCTTCGGCGGCGGCCTTGGCGCGCGGCTTTTCCGCCGGCGCCGCGGCGGCCTTGCCGGCGGCGAGTTCTTCGAGCAGGTACGGGGCGGAAACGGAGGTCTTGCTGCGGAGCAGTTCGGGGACGGTGCCCTCGAAAACGACCTGGCCGCCGCGTTCGCCGGGACCGGGGCCGAGCTCGACCACGTGGTCGGCGGCGAGGATCACGGCAGGGTCGTGTTCGACGACGAGGACGGTGTTGCCGGCGTCGCGCAGGCGGCGGAGGATGGCGACGAGACGGTCCATGTCGCGCGGGTGCAGGCCGACCGAGGGTTCGTCCAGCACGAAGAGCGTCCCGACGAGGTCGGAACCGAGCGCGGAAACGAGGGAAAGGCGCTGCGCTTCGCCGCCGGAGAGCGTGCGCGACTGGCGGTCGAGCGCGAGGTAGCCGACGCCGGCCTCCACGAGGTAGCGCAGGCGCGGCAGCATGCCGTCCAGCACCGCCGCGGCGGC
>JAFUXX010000094.1 GCA_017476965.1 Kiritimatiellia bacterium
CGGGCGCGGGGTCGAAGTCGTACTCCGACTCGTTGGCGTCGGCCGCGGTCGTTTCCTGCGCGGGCGGGGGCTCGGGGAGCCCGTCCGTTTCGAAAGCGCCGGCCGCAACCGCGGCGAACGGCGCCGCGGCCAGCGCCAGTGCGGCTGCCGCCGCCGTCGGTAATGTCGTCATGCTGGCGTCTTTCGCTGGAAACGGCGGCGCGCGGCGGTGCGGGGCCGGGCCTCCAAACCGTATTTTCCGATCGTTTCTTCCGCGCCGGGAATCTGGTCCTTGTAGCGCAGGAACATCCTGTCGAGCACCGAAATCTGGGCCGGGGAGAGCGACCCTTTCGCCCCGAACTGCGCGGACACGGACGCGACGAACTCGCTGTCGTCGAACGTGCGCTTGCCGCGCTTCACGGGGTCCTTCCACTTTTCGACCTTCGCGAGGCCGGAAAGGAGCGTCTCGATTTTTTCGCGGTCCACGGGAGCGGGCGGCTCCTTCCACTTCACGCCGAGCTCTTCGCAGAGCGCCGGGGAGAAGCCGGGGACGCGGTCGCGCGCTTCGAGGAAGATTTCGCCGAGCCAGTGCTCCTGCTTGGGGCTGAGGCGCTTGCCGCTCTTCACCTGCGCGGCGAGCGAACCGAAGAAGTTTTCGGAGCGAGGCTCCACGCCGCAGGCGGACAGGATGTCCACGATGCGCACGGTGTTGGCCGAGGGCGGGAGCGCCCGTTCGTCCTCCGCGAGCTCGGGGAATCCGGCCGCGCGGGCCGTTTCCACGGCGTCGGGGACCTGGTCGCGGTAGCGCAGGAGCACCGAAACGAGGGAACGCAGCAGGCGCGAGGAAAACTCGCGGGCGGGGCCGCGCGAGGGATCGAACGCGTATCCGGCGGCGTTCGCGGGAGGCGGCACGGGGGCGCCCTCCCTGCGGCTCTTGCGGGAGGAGGGGCGCGGCACGCCCATGAAGTCGTCCGCCACGCCCTGCACGAAATCGAGGTCGGAGTACCGTTTGCCGGCGGCGACGCGCGGCTCGTTCCACTTGCCGATGCGGAGGAACGCGGCGAGCGTCGAGCGCACGGCCTCGGGGTCGGCCGCGGGGCCGCGGGACTGCTCCAGCCACGACTTCAGGCGCGCGTGGAAATCGGCCAGCATTTCCTGCCAGTCGAGCTTTTTGGCGGGGTCCTCCACCTCGTCGAGCTTCTTCTCCATCGACGCGGTGAACCCGACGTCGAGCAGCTCCGGGAAGTGGGGCACGAGGAAGCCGTTGACCTTTTCGCCGAGCTCCGTCGGCGCGAGCACGCGGCGCTCGCTCGAAACGTACTTGCGGTTTTTGAGCGTGGCGATGACGGTCGCGAACGTGGAGGGGCGCCCGATGCCGTTCTTTTCGAGGGCCTTGACGAGCGACGCCTCGTTGTAGCGCGGCTTGGGCTTGGTCTCCTTGGCATCGGTCCTGGGGGCGTCCGCGAGGTCGAGCGCCTCGCCTTCGGAGAGGGGCGGGAGGGAGGCGACGGCGTCGTTGGCGTCGTCGTCCCCCTCGCGGTCGTCGTCGGAGTCCTTTTTCCGCGCGGCGTTGGGGTCGTAGCCGTCGTCGCGGATCGAAGCGCCGTCCGCGCGCAGGAATCCGGGGAACGCGAGGCGCGAAGTGGAAGCGCCGAGGCGCGCCTCGGGGGCCGAGCCGGCCGCTGCCGCGGCGTCGCGTGCGGCGACGGAAACTTCGAGCGTTTCGTAGACGGCGGGCGCCATCTGCGAAGAAACGAAACGGCGCCAGATGAGGGCGTAGAGCTTCGCGGCGCGGTCGGAATCGCGCGAAGCGGCGATCTTCGGCGCGACCGCGTCCGGGACGAGCGCGGGATCCGTCGGGCGTATGCACTCGTGGGCGGCCTGCGCGCCGGCGCGGTTGGCGTAGGTGTGCGGGTTCGCGAACTCCGCGCCCCAGGCGGAGCGGATGAACTCGCCGGCGGCGGCGCGGGCGTCCGCCGACACCGCCTGCGAGTCCGTCCTCATGTACGTGATGAGGGAGCTTTCGTAAAGCGTCTGCGCGAGGCGCATCGTGACGTCCGGCGAAAAGCCAAGCGCGGTGGAAGCGGCCTGCTGCAGCGTCGAAGTCGTGAAAGGCGGGCCGGGGTTGCGCTTCTTGCGGCCTGTCTTCACGGACTCCACGGAGTATTGCGCGGCGGCGAGGAACTTCGCGGCGGCGCCGGCCGCGGCGGCGTCGCGCAGCGGGAGCGCCTCGCCGCGGAATTCGCGGAGCTTCGTTTCGAAAGGCGTCTTGGGCTCCTCGCGCTTGGAGAGCGGCACGGAGAAGAGCCAGTAGGGCTCGGGCTTGAAAGCGCGGATTTCGGCTTCGCGCTCGCAGACCATGCGAAGCGCGACGGACTGCACGCGCCCGGCCGAGAGGCCGCGGGACTGCGCGGCGGGGAGGTCCGCGCGGCGCAGGGACGGGGAAATCTTCCAGCCGACGAGGCGGTCGAGGAGGCGGCGCGCCTGCTGGGCGTTCACGCGGTCCATGTCCACGTCGTGCGGGTGCTCGACGGCGGCGCGCACCGCGCCGGGCGTGATTTCGTTGTACTCGACGCGGGCGAAGCGCTTCTTGGCGCCGGATTTAGCGAGCGCCTGCGACAGGATTTCGCGGATGTGCCAGGCTATGGCTTCGCCTTCGCGGTCCGGGTCGGACGCGAGCAGGATTTCGTCCGCCTTCTTCGCGGCCTTCACGAGATCGTCCACGACGCGGTGCTTCTCCGGCGGGATTTCGTACTGCGGCGCGAAGCTGCGGCCGTCGGCCGAGATGTCGATCCCGAGCTTGTGCGTCGGGAGGTCGCGGACGTGGCCGACGGAAGGCAGCACGGTGTACCCGGGGCCGAGGATGCGGCCCACGGTGTGGGCCTTGGCGGGGGATTCGACGACTACGAGGGTGTTCATTGACTGGGGAAAGGGGAAGGGGCGCCGCTGCGCCCCGCGGCGGGGTGGCGGCGCGCAAATGACTAGCACATAACGCGAATCGGCGCAAGTCGCCTTGTATGTGCGCGCACGCGCGCGACCGCCGGTACGCCGCGAAGCGCCGCGCGGGCGGCGTTGACTTGGACGGCGCTTTGCGGGATACTTCTCGCACCGCCGCGCGGGAACGGCCCGCGGGCGCGTTTCCGTTCCATGCTGAAAGGCATTTCACCACTTGTTTCGCCCGACATGCTCGCCGCGCTTTCGCGGATGGGGCATGGCGACGAGCTCGTCCTGGCGGACGCCCATTTCCCGGCCGAGTCGCGCTGCCGCGGCGCGGTGGTGCTGCGGGCGGACGGCGTACCGGTCGCGCCGCTCCTGCGCGCGATCCTGCCGCTCTTCGAGCTCGATTCGTACGGCGGCGCGCCCATGATCGGCATGGCCGCGGTCCCCGGCGACGAGCTCGACCCCGCGGTCGAGGCGTCCTGGCGCGATGAGGCGGACCGCGCCGGTTTCGGCTGGGCGGAAATCGCGCGGCTGGAACGGTTCGCGTTCTACGAGCGCGCCGCAAAGGCGTTCCTCGTGGTGCAGACCGGCGAAACCCGCCAGTACGGCAATCTCATTCTCCGCAAGGGAGTGGTTCCGGTCGTTCCGGAGCCCGCCCCGGCGGGGCAACGCGCCTAGGCGCACGGACAAGACATGACTCTGCAGGAAATCGACGCCGCGAAGGAAGCGGCACTGGCCGAAATAGCGGCCGCGAAGGACGAAGCCGGCGTGGAGGCCGCGCGCGTCAAGTTCCTCGGCCGCAACGGCTCCCTCCCGGCGATGATGAAGGGGCTGCGCGACGTGGCCCCGGCGGACAAGCCCGCGTTCGGGCAGGCGCTCAACGCGCTCCGCGCCGCGGTTTCCGCCGCGCTCGAGGAGCGCAAGGCCGCGGTGGCGGCGCAGTCCGGTCCGCGCGATTCGTTCGATTTCTCGCTTCCCGGCAACTGGCGCGGCACCGGCGCGATCCACCCCGTTTCCGAGGTGATCGAAGAAACGACGCGCATCTTCGCGCGCCTCGGCTTCACCGTGGCCGACGGTCCGGACATCGAGACGGAGTTCAACAACTTCGACGCGCTCAACACGGCCAAGCACCACCCGTCGCGCGACGAACGCGACACGTTCTGGCTCGGGCCGGAGCTGCTGCTGCGCACGCAGACTTCGCCCGTGCAGATCCGCGCCATGCTCGCCAAGAAGCCGCCGGTGCGCATCATCAACCCCGGCCGCTGCTACCGCCGCGACACGACGGACGCCACGCACGCCGCGAACTTCCACCAGATCGAAGGCCTGTACGTCGACGTCGTGCCCGTCTCGCTCGCCGACCTCAAGTCCACGCTCGCGCATTTCGCCCGCGAGATGATGGGGCCGTCGGTGCAGGTGCGCTTCCGTCCTCACTTCTTCCCGTTCACCGAGCCGTCGGTGGAGGTCGATTTCTCCTGCCACGTCTGCAAGGGCAAGGGGTGCGCGGTCTGCAAGCAGAGCGGCTGGATCGAGGTCATGGGCGCCGGCATCGTGGACACCCGCGTTTTCGGCAAGGTCGGCTACGATCCGGACTGCTACGGCTACGCGTTCGGCATGGGCGTGGAGCGCATCGCCATGATCAAGCACGGCGTGACGGACCTGCGCACGCTCTACGCGAACGATTTGCGCTACCTGCGCGAATTTCTGTAATGCGCCCGCCGCCCCCTGCGGCGGCGCCACGCCGGCCGCAGAAGTAAAAACCGCGCGGAACTTCCGTTCCACGCGGTTTTCGGCATTCGGGAACCCACCCTTGCCGATCATAACCTACCACCCCAAGACCACTCGGGTCTGGAAAAATCTTTGGCACCCCCAAGCGGAGTCGAACCGCTCTTACTTGGATGAAAACCAGGTGTCCTAACCGATAGACGATGGGGGCGTTTGCACGCACGGCGTCGTGCAACGGGCGGGAATGATAGCAGTCCGCCCGTCGCGATGCAAGCAAAAAAATCCGATCTGCCGCAGGTGCCGGAAAACGGGGAAAATCCGCCCCCGCGGCCGCCGTTTCCGGAGGCCGGCAGGGCAGGGCCGGCGGAAAAAGGCATTCGACGGAAAATCGCTTGTATCCAATCGATTCATGGAATATCATCGACGCCGTCCCGAGCACTTCCACCACTCGCACTTCATTGGACTTCGCCGCCGCGGGCCCGTTTCTCCCCGCGACCGGCTCTTACGCAAAAACGTTCACGACCCGTTCCTGCAAAAGGACCCGCCATGAAAATATTCCCGTGCCACGCGCATGCCGCCGCCGTTTCGGCCCTGGCGATGCTCGCCTCCGCTGCGTCTTCCGGCGCCACGTACGACAAGACTCTCGAAATCACCGTCGAAGGGGTGCCTGTCGGCGTCGTACTGACGGACTTCCCGCTCCTCGTGCGCCTTTCCGAGCAGACGATCGACGGGTTCTCCTACGAAGACTTCAAGGGAACCGGCGGTTCCGACATCAGGTTCGAGACGGCGGACGGCACCGGCCTCGCGTACGACGTGGACACCTGGAACCCGGACGGCGAGTCGCTCGTCTGGGTGAAGGTCCCGTCGCTCGAATACGGCGACGTGGTCGTCATGCGCTACGGCAGCGATGCGCCGGACTCAAACGACCCGACCGCCGTCTGGGCGAACTACGTCGCGGTCTATCACGGCAACGACCTCACCTGCGCCACCGGCGGCGACTATCCGGTCTCGCCCCTGCCCGCGACCGGCGGCTACGCGATTTCGCCCGACGCCGCAGACCATCTCGGCAGCGCGTTCTACAACGAGAACGGGACCGCCGGGACCCGCTTCAAGCTTGGAACCCGCGACAAGAACCCGCTGGCGGCGCTCTCGTCCGTCTCGCAGTTCGCCGTTTCCGCGTGGATCAAACCGGCCTCGGACGCGCCATCGGTCCGGTTCTTCTCCAACAAAGTCGCATACGGCAACGACGGCTTCGAATACATGGGTGTTTCCGGCACCGGCGTGATCCTGCGCGGAAACGGCTCTGCGTCGTATTCGGTCAGGGATAGGGGTTATTGCTGATCCCGCGCTCCTTGACGAGACGGAAACTTTTCTCCTTGCCGGCTTCGGCCGCCTTGCGGGGCGGTGAAACCGGGCGAAAAACTTTTTTGAAAAAGGGCTTGACATTTAG
>JAFUXX010000095.1 GCA_017476965.1 Kiritimatiellia bacterium
GGCTCCGGCGCCGCGGCGGGGGCGGCCGGAGCGACGGCCACGCCGCGCATGGTCGCGGTGAACCGGGAGCCCTTGCCGGGCTCGCTTTCGACGGAGAGGCCGCCGCCCATGCGCTCCAGAAGGCGCCGGCAAATCGTGAGGCCGAGGCCGGTGCCGCCGATCCCGGCGGGACCGACCTGGACGAAGGGTTCGAGGATGCGCGCCTGGTCCTCCGGGGCGATGCCAATCCCGGTGTCGCTCACCGAAAACCGCAGCGTCCCGGAGGCGCCTCCGGCGTCCGGCTCGAAATCCGCCCGGAGCGAGACTCCGCCCTTTTCCGTGAATTTCACGGCGTTGCCGGCGAGGTTGACCAGAATCTGCCGCACGCGCTCTTCGTCGATCATCAGGCGCGGCATCGGGCCCGCTTCCGCGGAAACGGAAATGCCCTTGGCCCCGGTCTGTATGCGGAAGGACCCGGCGACGCGCGACAGCATCACGCCGAAATCGCACGGCACCGGCGAGACGGTCATCTTGTCGGCGTCGAGTTTGGAAAGGTCCAGCACGTCGTTCACGAGCGCGAGGAGCGTGCGGGCGCTGAAGAGGATGTTCTCCGCGCATTCGGCCCTTTCCTTTTCGCCGCAGCCTCCGGCGACCAGGATTTCCGAAAAACCGACGATGGAGTTGAGCGGGGTCCGTATGTCGTGGCTGGCCATCGAAAAGAACATGCTCTTCGCCTTTTCGGCGGCGAGCGTGGCGTCCCGCTCGCGGCGGAGCGCGCCGACGAGGCGGAGGTTGGCCCTGTTTTTGCCGTCCACGACGGCGAACGCCGCGCCGAACGCGAGCGCAAAGAGCAGCAGCAGCACGGCGAGGCGCAGCGAAACGATGCGGGTCTGGTCCGCGGCGTGGACCTGCGCGGCGCCGATTTCCCGCCGCGTCGTCTCCAGTTCGTCCTCCATCGAACGGTCGAGGAACTCGTTGACGTTGTCCCAGATTTCGGACTTCTTCCGGAAATAGCCGTCGTCGAAAAGCAGCCGTATGGCGAGGCTCTCCTTTTCCGCGGCCGTGAGGGCCTCGTCCTGCGCCGAAAGCGGCGCCGCGCGCAGCGCGTCGGGGAGCGACTCTTCGGGCACGCCGCGGGCGGCCGCGGCCAGATGCATCGCGCGGCGTTCGATGGCGGCGAGCGTTTCGGAGCCTTCCATGGCTTCGTGCAGCGTCCTGCGCACTTCCGGGGAAACGGACTCCGTGCCGTCCACGAGTTCAAGCGCCCGGTCCCTGCGGCGCCGGCGTTCCGCCTCGGCGAAAAAGTCGTCGAGGCAGCGCGAATCGCCGGTCGCCACGTAGCGGCGCGCGGCCTCCGTGAGCGTGTCGGAGCCGCGCTTTAGAAGCTGCGAAGCCTGTTCGTACACGTGGTAGTTCTCGCGCGAAGCCGCGAACTGGCGCACGTCCTCGCGCTGCAGCGACGTCTTGCTGAGGAGCTGCCAAGTCAGCACGAGCCATGCGGCGAAAAGCGCGGCGAGGAGCGCGAAGAGCACGCGCAGCGCGGCCGGCCGGCGGCCGGCCGCGGTCCCGGAAGGCGCCTCAGCGGCGGAGGAGGAAGCGGAGGGCCCTTCCACGGCGCCCATCCTAAAAGACGGCCCCGGCGGCGCCGGGCTGCGGAACGTCCGCTTCGAACGGACCGGCGGGCAGGGCGTCGCCGTTCACGAGGTTGCAGTCGGGATAGTCGTCCCAAGCGTAGCGGACGCGCGCCGGCGCGACGCCCTCCGGGACCTCCACGGCGACGGTTTCGCCCTCGACGGAGGCCGCGGCCCAGGTCGCGGAGCCGTCTGCGCCGACGATCTGGAAACCCTTGACGGGGCCGCCGCCGGATGTGCCGAGGCCGGCCGCGTTCTTGAAGGAAACGACGATGCGGGCGCCGTCCGCGCGGACGGCGAGCGGAACCGGGCCCGCCTCCACCAGACCCGCGACTCCGTACGTGCGGGCGAGCGCGAGGCGCGCGAGGCGCTCGCCGACCGTCTTCTTGTCCTTGGGATGGATGTCGGTGTGGTGGCCGACGTCGATCGCGACGGCCGTGCCGCCGTTTTCGAGCGTTTCGCCGATTTTCATGTGCGTCCAGCGCATTTCGGCCCACTTGGAATCGAACGGCTCGTCGTGCGTCTCCTTGAACGCGGCGAGTTGCACGAGGTAGACGGGCATTCCGTCCGGGTGCGTGAACCCGGCGCGCCAGTCCGCGACCATCGCGCGGAAGAGCGAATCGTAGAGGTCGGCGTGGCCAACGTCGGAGCACCCCTGGTACCAGATCGCGCCCTTGAGCGCCATCGGGAAGAGCGGGTGCAGCATGGCGTTGTAGCAGGCCGTCGGGACCCATGCGTTGATTTCGCCGGAAACGGGCTTCGGGTCGAACCGGAACGCCTCGAACTTCCATTCGCCGGCGAGCGGGATCTTGGCGCCGCCGTCGAGCGCGAGCGCAAGCTGCTCCGGCCTGTCCGTCGTGAACCCGCCCCCGACGCGCCAGTCGATCGCGCTCACGGCGACGACGTTGTCGCCCTCGCGCAGGACGCCAGCCGGGACGGCGTACTTGCGCTCCTTGTCGTACCCCTTGGTGGAGCCGACCTCGACGCCGTTGACCCATGTCACGTCTTCGTCGTCGATCGCGCCGAGCGTCAGCGTCGCGCCGCGGGCCGCCTCTTCCGCCGTGAGCGTGACGTGGCGGCGGTACCAGACCCGGCCGTCGAAATCCTTGTCGATGTGCTTCTCGAACGTCGCGGGAAGCTGGACCGGGGCCCACGCGGAGTCGTCGTACCCGGCTCCTTCCGCGTGGATGTCGCCGCGCGTCTTGCACTCCGCGACCCACAGCTCGAGGCGCTTCTGGAACTCGGCCTTGCCGCCCGCCGCTTCGAATTCCGCCGCGCGGCCGCGCGCGGCTTCGATTTCGTCCGCGCCGTCGGGCTTCACGCGGCAGTACGATTCCGCGGAGAGCCAGGTCTTGATGGGCGATCCGGACCACGACGCCTCCACGAGGCCGATCGGCACGTCCGGCAAAACCTTGCGGAGCGCCTGCCCGAAGAACCACCCGCACGCCGAAAAGGTCTTGGAGTGCGCGAAGTCGCTCGCCGTCCACGCCGTCGGCACCGGAAGCTCCGCAAGGGGCTCCGTGGAGGCGGCGTTGTGGTCGTCGAAAAGCCGCATCATCGGGTCGTCCGCGGTCTCGATGTCCTCCTTGCCGCGCGTGAGGCCCCAGCCGTAGTTCATGTCCATGTTCGACTGGCCGGAGCAGAGCCACACGTCGCCGATCGCGACGTCGTCGAGCGTGGCGACGGTTTCGCCGCCGACGCGGAGCGAAAGCTCGTGGCCGAGCCCCGGGACGCGCTGCGGCGGGAAATCGACCCGCCACGCGCCGTCCTCGGACGCCACGGCGGAAACGGTCTGCCCGTCGAGCGAAACTTCGACCGCCGCGCCGGGCGCGGCCCGCCCCCACACCGGAAGCGTGCAGTCGCGCTGCAGCACTGCGTGCGACGTGAACGGCGCCGCGAACGAAGCGGCCGGGGCCGCCTCCTGCGCCATGGCCGGAACCGCGGCGAAGGCGAGCGAAGCGGAAAAGATTGCTGATGCGGTTGTTTTGTCCATTGCTGTCGTGGCTGAAGTGGCGGAATCCGTAAGCGGCTCGGATTCTAGCGTGTCGCGCCGCGCAAGGCAAGCCGGGCCGGGGTTCGCGGTTTGTCATACTTAAGGACACCGAACGGCGAAACCGAAGAACCGCATTTGTCAAATGCGAGGACACCGTAGAATCGGAGGCGATGAAAACCATGGCAGACATCACGTTCCGCGAAAGGTTGCCGGATTACCGCAA
>JAFUXX010000096.1 GCA_017476965.1 Kiritimatiellia bacterium
CGGCGCGGCTAGAGCCCGCGGGCGCGCATGACGGCTTCGACGGCGGCGACGTCCTCGGGGCGGTCGACGCCGATTCCGAGCTCGTCCGTCTCGACCACGGCGATGCGGCCGCCGAGCCAGAGCGCGCGGAGCTGTTCGAGCTTTTCCGCAAGTTCGAGCGCGCACGGCGGCGTGGCGACGAGGCGCTTGAGGAACGCGCCGCGGTAGCCGTAGATCCCGACGTGCCTGCGCCAGAGGCCGGAAGCGAGGTCCGGTTCGCCGTCGCGCTTGAACGGGATCGCGTGGCGCGAAAAGTACAGCGCCCCGCCGTCCGCGGCCGTCACGACCTTGACGACCGACGGCGCCGCGAGGTCTTCCGCCGAGCGGACCGGCGCGCAGGCGGTGGACATCTGGAAGCGCGCTTCGCGGTCGTCGCGGAGGGCGTCCGCCACGCGGTCCACGAGCGCGGGGTCTATGAGCGGCTCGTCGCCCTGGATGTTGACCACCACGTCGCCGTCCTCCGGGCGCGCCGCGACCGCGACGCGGTCCGTGCCGCTCGGCAGGTCGGAGGGCGTCATCACCGCGCGCGCGCCGGTGCCTTCCACGGCGGCGGCGATGCGTTCGTCGTCCGTCGCCACGACCACTTCGTCCAGCGTCTTCGCGCGCAGGCATGCCTCCGCGACCCAGCGCACGAGAGGTTTGCCGCAAATCGGGGCGAGGCTCTTGCCGGGGAAGCGGGTGGAGCCGTAGCGGGAAGGTATTACGCCGATCGTTTTCATGGTTTTCAGCCTGCCGCCCAAGCGAGGACTTCGGCGGAAAGGGGTTCGACCGCCTCGACGGAGACCGTCTCCTCGACGAATTCGCCGTCGAAATCCGGGTCGGGAAATTCTACGATGCACGTCTCGCCGGCGCGGCGGCCTTCGACCGCGCGGGCGAGCGGGGCGCGGCGGGAGACAATCCCGAGCGCCTCGTCGCTGTCCCAGTCGCCGAGGATCGAAATCGTGCGGCGCGAGCCGTCGCCGTAGGCGAGCGTCACGCGCGCGCCGGGACCGGCCACGCCGCCGGGCTCCGGAAGCGCCGCGAAGTCGAACACCTCCATCCCGGAAAGCTCCTCGCGGAGGCGCGACTGGCGCTCGATGAGCTGGCGCTCGCGGTTGCGGGCGCTCTCGTATTCGAAGTTTTCGGAAAGGTCGCCGAATTCCTTGGCTTCCTGGATCTCGCGGCGGTTGCGCGGCATCTCCTCGCGGACGATGCGGTCGAGCTGCGCCTGGCGCTCGCGGAACCCGCGGGCCGACGTGGCGCGCTCCGGAAGCGTCAGCCGCGCGTCCATTCGACGATCTCCTGCGGCAGCGGGTCGATGGAGACGATCGTGGCCACGAGCGGCTCGTCGCCGTCGGACGGGATCTCGACGCGGTCGCCGGCGGAGCGGCCGATCACGGCGCCCGCGACGGGCGTCTTGAACGAGATGATGCCGAGCTCCGGCGCGCTGTCCCACTCGCCGAGCAGGGCGTAGGACTTGCGGGAGCCGTCCGCGAACTCCAGCGTCACGTACGAGCCGAGGCCCGCGACGTCGATCTCCGCGTCCGCCTCCTGCGCGAAGTCGTACGCCGACACGCGCTTGAGGTCCGCTTCGAGCTTCTGCTGGCGCGCGACGAGCTCGCGCTCCTTGGCGCGGGCGCTCTCGTATTCGAAGTTTTCGGAAAGGTCGCCGAAGCCCTTGGCGAACTCGATGTCCTTGCGGTTCTGCGGCATCTCGACGTCCATCAGGTGGCGGTACTGCGCCTGGCGCTCGCGGATGGAGCGGATGGAGGAGACGTTTTCCGCCGTGTCGCCCTGCGCGGCGGCGGGCTTCTCCGCCGGGGCGGCGGCCGCGAGCTCGGGGTACTTGGCCACGAGGTTGGCGACGAGGTGGCGCTTCTTGAGCGGCTCCCACACGCCTTCGGTGCCGTTGACGCGGATGAACACCGCGGCGCGCTGCTCCGGCTCCATGGCGTCCATGAGCGGGAAGAGCCACTTGCACCCTTCGTCCACCTCCGCGGCGACCTTGGAGCCGGAAGAGGCGTCGCGCCGGCCGGCCACGAAGAGCTTGCGGATGTCGTTCTTCATGCGCAGGTTCTCCTTTTCGGCCTGGAACCCGAGCGCGATGCCCGCCGTCGTGACGATCGCGTACGGCGAAACGACCTTGAAGAGCTCCTTGGACGTCTTTTCCGACGCCGCCGCGTGGCAGATCCAGCGCAAAAGCGGCATCGAGAGGCCCGGCGAGGCGGGCCCGGCGGCGGGAGCGGCGCCGGCGACGTCGATCGTCGCGTCGTAGCCCTCGTCGTCCGCCGGGGCTTCGGGGTTGTAGATGCGGTTCTGCGAGAACTGGTCGCGGACGAGCGCCGCGAAGGCGTCCTTGGCCGGCCCGACGAGGAGCTTCGGCGCGACGTGTTCCACGAGGTTCGCGGTCATGTACGGCACGCGGGCGGCGAATTCCGCCGCGACCGCGGGATCCTCCCCCAGCGGGATGAAGGAGAGCAGCTCCTCCATCTGGCCGGCGGGGAGCGTCTTCGCGGCGTCGAGCACGACGGCGGGCTTGCAGAGCGTCGCCGCTGGATCGACCGCCGCGCAGGTTTCGTCGGTGAAAGCGAAGTTTTCGAGCAGGTCGTCGCGCGTGGCGTCGTTCACAGAGAGCGCGACCGGGAGGGCCTTCACCCCTGCCTTGCACGCGAGCACGAGCGCCTGCACCTTGGCGCGGTTGCCGAGCCTGCGGTCCGCGACCGCCGCCTTCACGACGAACGAGAGGCGGTCGGCGAACGCCGCCGCGAGCTCCGGGGTGAAGCCGGCCGGGCCGGGGAAGCGCACGTATTCGGCCGCCTGTTCGAGGATCTGCTTGGCGTCGCGGCTCGCCGCGAAATCGCGCAGTTTCCTGCCCGCCATCGCGGCGGCGTGCTGCTCGGCCGTCTCGCGGACGAGCTCCACGGGGAGGTTCTTCTTGACCGCCGGGGGCAGCGACACCCCGCTGTCGCGCGCGAGGCGCGGGCGCACCGCGGACCAGAACTTCTTCCAGTCCGTGCCTTCCGGCAGGAGGTGCAGGTCGGTGAAGAGCGTTTCGAGGCGCGCCACCGTCATGTCGCCCCACGACGCGAGCGCGAGTTTCACGATCTCTTCGGGCTTTTCGGCGAGCGTCTTCGCGAAAGCGGCGGGATCGGCGTGGCGGACGGCGAGGATGTGCTTCTTGTCGATGGGGTAGACCGAATCGACGGCGAAAGCGAACCCGAGTTCGCGCGGCTTGCCGGGATCGGAATCGAACTTCACCGTCACGGTCTTGTAGAAATCGTCTTCCGCGACGACTTCGCCGTAGCCGTGGACGTTGTCGCCGACCGTCGCGCCGGGGGCGAGGGAAAGGAGGAAGGAGAGGCGGTCGAGCGACTCCACCGGCGCCTTGCGCCCGAGGCCGGAGGACGCGATCTTGGCCGCGACGAGGCGGTCCTTGGTGGCGGAGTTGAGCAGCGCCGCGCATTCCGAACCGTACGCGATCTTGTTGCCGGACCACTTGGCGCGCAGGCGCATGAGCGAAACGAGCGCCGGCACGTCGTGCATGTCCACGAGCCGCTGCTCGACGACGAGAAACGCCTGGTCGCGGAACTGCAGGTCCTGCAGGATCTTTGAATCCTTGAGCAGGACCGCCAGATCCTGCATCCATCCGATCATCTTAGCGGTGTCGGGCGCGGGCTTCTCCGCCTCGGTCACTACGAGGGCGCAGATGTCTGTTGTGGAGAGCGTTGCGGGAGCGTTGTTTTCGTCGGACATGGCGGGCGGCGTTGCTTGCTGGCCCGGCCCGGAAAGGGCCGGATACATTGAGAACCCGCGGGCGACAAACCCGCGGGACGGCGCAATGATACCACAACCCCCGCGAATATGGAAACGGAAAAATCCTCAGTCCTGTCGCCTCGCGGTTTCGGCCCTTTCCAAGGCGTTTGTGAAGTCGCTCCAGCGCGCGCGCCTGTCGTCGCTCTGGTTGAAGAATTCCATGATTTTCTTGCTCGTCTCCATGTTGTCCTTGATAAATTTTGCTTCCTTGATTTCGTCCGGCGTGGGATCGAGGCCGAGCAGGAGCGAATATCCCAAGATGTACGGAGAAAACGTGCCGGTCACGTTTTTCGCGTCTTTCCACGTTTCCGGTTCGCCCATGATGCCTTGTTTCAGGGATTCGAACTGTTTCGCGTGCAGATCGTTTACTTTGGTTTTCAGGCTTTCTCTGGCAACCGGTTCCTTGGCAAAGCCCAAAACTGCGTCTTTCTCTTCGACGCTGTTCACGACGACTTTGCCAAGCTTGTTCCAATCCGGCCGGACGGAGATGTCCACGACATTGGTCGTGCCGCGGGCGCCGATGACAATATTGGTCTCCACGACTCCGTACACCGATTTCAACAACTCAGGCGCCCCTGATGCCTCAGCGGCGATGTGCACCTTCTCTCGCGGTTCGACCTTGAAGGGCCCCGATTCGCCTTGTTTCACGACGCCGTGTTTCACGACGACACTCGCGCCGCCGTCTACGGACACTTCAGCGTCCACTTCAGCGTCCACTTCTCCGGCGTTCTTGACCACCACAACCGGCAGCGGCTTCTGCGTGAATGCGCGGGGGCCGATCGATTCCGGCTTCGCTCCGCCGGCCTTGCCGATCGCGATTTCACGTCGTGCCGGCCAACCCTCGTAGTCTTCCGGATGGTTCGCCGGAACGGCTGAAAAACTCGCCGTGCCGCTCCACGCATCGAACTCGTTCACCCATTTTTCTCCGGGGATGAGCCGCTTCCGGCGCGCGGTGCCATCAAGCCCTACGTCGATCTCGATCCCGGAATCGTTCGTCAGCGTTGCCGAGAACTTCTTCGCAAGCGCTGCGGCGATTTCGCGATACTTTGCCCGCCACGATTCCGGCAGTTTCTGATCGTCAACCTTCTCCCTAACCGCTTTGGCCGCTTTGTCGTGCTCCGCCTTCGATGCAATTGAATCGACTTTGCGCTTCAAGGCGTCGTAATCGTTTTGGCGCTTCTCCTCGGCCTTGCGCGCTTCTTCCGCAAGCCGCTGTTTCTCCGCTTCTTCCGCCTTGCGCTTCTCCTCGGCAATCCGCTGGCGCTCTGCTTCTTCCGCTTTGCGCCGCGCTTCCTCGGCTTTCCGCGCCTCCTCGGCAAGCCGCGCCTCTTCGGCCTTTCGCGCTTCTTCCGCAAGCCGCTGTTTTTCGGCTTCTTCCGCCGCCTTGCGCTGACGCTCGGCTTCATCCGCAAGCCGCTGCTTCTCCGCTTCATCCTCGGCGGGAGGCTCGGGCTCAATCTGGTCCGTGGAAGGCTGTTCGGGCACGGGCGGCGGGGGCGGTTCCGGCGCGGGCGCGGGCTGTACTTCGACGGGCGGCACTTCAACCACCGTCCGGCTGCTGTCTTTTTCCTCCAGTTTCTTCTGGACTAAAAGGACCACGGCGACGGCGACGATGCAGATTGCCGCCACGGCGAGAACCGCGGGCAAGTTGGACTTTTCGCGGACGACGCGTACTGCGGGCCGCCCTGTGTGCGCCGGCGCCTTCCCGGTCCCCGCCATGGCCGGGCGCTCCGGCTTCGCCGTCGGCGTCAAACCCGGAGCGCCGCTCGTGGATACCGTGCCGGAAACGGTGGGCGCGACCGTCGGCGCCACGGTGCCTTCGGCGACTGCCGTGGGAGCCACCGTGCCGTCCGCGACCGCCGTGGGAGCCACCGTGCCGTCCGCGACTGCCGTGGGAGCGACCGTGCCGCCATTGACGAC
>JAFUXX010000097.1 GCA_017476965.1 Kiritimatiellia bacterium
CGCCGCACGGGTACACGGCCGAATCGTTGTCGAAAATCGTGCGGCGGACGCCGGAGATCTCGAAAATCTACCTCCGGGCGGACCAGGAGTTCGAGCGCAAGCCCGGCGCTGGCGAAGGCGTCGCGTTCGCGCGCTACTTCGAATGCCTGCACGACCCGCTCCACGGCGGCCCGTGGCTCGACCCGCGCGATCCCGGGGTGCGCCGCGCGGTCGCCGCGCGCGCCGCGGAAGAAGCGAAAAAGTCGCCCGAAATCCACCTCGACTACGTGAGGAGCGGCACTTCGCCCGACCCGGAAACGCGCGAAGCGGTCACGCTGCTCATCGGAGAGATCGCGGAGGCGGTGCGCGCCGCCGCGCCGGGGACGACGCTCTCCGCGGCCGTGTTCCCCACCCCGGAATCCGCGCTCGAACACAACCAGGACTGGATGCGGTGGGTGCGCGAGGGGCTCGTGGACTACGTCTGCCCGATGCTCTACGAAAACGATTCCGCGGGCTTCCGCGCGTCCTTGCGGGCGTGCCTCGACGCGGCGCCGGCGGAAAAACTCGTCCCGGGAATCGGCAACGGGGCGGACGACACGCAGACCGGCACCGCCGCGTTCAGGGAGGAAACCGCGGCGGCGGCCGCCGCGGGGTGCCGCGGAGCGGCCTTCTTCCCGCTCGACGAATCGCTGCCGCCGCTGCTCGCCGCCGCGAAAGACAGGCCGCGCGGAGAAAACTGATTCCGGAACCGGGAGAAAGAACCGACACCGCACGTCATGACGATTCTCGTGGTGCACAACCGCTACCGCCAGCGCGGCGGGGAGGACAGCGTGTTCGAGTCCGAGTGCCGGATGCTCGAAGACGCCGGGCACCGCGTGATCCGCTACGAAAAAACGAACGGCGACATCGACGAACGCGGAATCGCCGCGAAAGCGCTCCTCGCCGCGCGGACGATCTGGAACCGGCGGACGTACCGCGAAATCCGGGAAATCCTGCGACGCGAAAAGCCGGACGTCGTGCACTGCCACAACACGTTCCCGCTCGTGTCGCCGTCCGTCTACTGGGCGGCGGCGCGCGAAGGGGTGCCGGTCGTGCAGACGCTCCACAACTACCGCCTCGCGTGCCTCAACGGGTACCTCTTCCGGGACGGCAAGATCTGCGAAGCGTGTCTGGGGCGGCTCCCGTGGCGGGGGGTGTGCCGGCGATGCTACCGCGGGTCGTTCCAGCAATCCGCCGTCGCGTTCGCCGCGCTCGCGGTGCACCGCGCCATCGGCACCTACCGCAGGAAAGTCGCGCGGTACGTGGCGCTGACGGACTTCGCCCGCGGCAAATTCGCCGCCGCGGGGATTCCGGCCGGCGCGATGGTCGTGAAGCCGAACGTCCTGGTCGAAAAGGACGGCGCCAAGACCGCCGCGGCGGAAAAAACGGCAAGCGCCGGCGACGGGGCCTTCGCATTCCTCTTTCTCGGCCGTCTCTCGCCGGAAAAGGGAGTCGACGTGCTGATCGAAGCCTGGCGGATGTTCTGCGCCGACGCCGCGGCCGGAGGCGGCGCGCCGCGGCCGCGGCTACTCGTGGCGGGAGACGGTCCGGAACGCGAAGCGCTCGAAAAGCGCGCGGAAGGCCTGCCGCGGGTCGAATTCCTCGGGCCGGTGCCGAGGGAAAACGTTCCGGCGCTGCTCTCGCGCGTTTCGGCGCTCGTCGTGCCGAGCAGGTGGTACGAACAGTTCGCCATTTCCCCGGTCGAAGCCATGGGCGCCGGGATTCCGGTGGCGGTTTCGCGGTGCGCGGCGGCCGCCACTCTGGTGCGCGACGGCGAAAGCGGGCTCGTGTTCCCCGAAAACGACCCCGCCGCCCTGGCCGGCGCGATGAAGAAACTCGCATCCGACCCCGTGCGCGCCCGCGCCATGGGCGCCGCCGCGCGCGCCGCATGCGAAGCCTCGGCGTGCGCGCCGGAGGCCAACCTCGCGGCGCTCGAACGGATATACCGCTCCTGCGCCGGAAAGCCCTGAATTTTTGTTTGCGCCTCAAAGGGCTTTCCGGTACAATTCGCGCCCGCAATGCAACCGAAGGAGTTCCCCTTTCCGCTCGCTCGCGTCCTCGAAATGGAGAAGAGGACGCCGACGCCGTTCCACGTCTACGACGCGGCCGGCATCCTGAAGCGGGCCGAAGCCCTCAACGCGGCCTTCGCCTGGGCTCCCGGTTACCGCAACTACTTCGCGGTGAAGGCCACGCCCAACCCCGCGATAATCGAGCTGCTGCGCGCCGCCGGATCGGGCGCGGACTGCAGTTCGCTCGCGGAGCTCGTGCTCGCGGAGCGCGCCGGCCTGCGCGGGGAAGACGTGGTGTTCACGTCCAACGACACCCCGGCCGCGGAGTTCCGCAAGGCCGCCGCGATGGGCGCGATGCTCAATTTCGACGACATTTCGCACATCGGCTACGCGCGCCGGGCGCTCGGCGGCAAGCTGCCGGAGTTCGCCTGCTGCCGCTGGAACCCGGGCCCGCTCAAGGACGGCAACTCCATAATCGGCAAGCCGGAAGAAGCCAAGTACGGCTTCACGCGCGACCAGATTTTCGAGGGGTTCCGCCAGCTGCGCGACGGCGGGGTCCGCCGTTTCGGCCTCCACGCGATGGTCGCGAGCAACGAACGTTCGGCGCTCTACTTCGCGGAAACGGCGAAGCTGCTCTTCGAGCTCGCGGCCGAGGTTTCCGCGGCGCTCGGGATCGAGTTCTCCTTCATCGACATCGGCGGCGGGTTCGGCATCCCGTACCGCCCGGGCGAAGAGCCGCTCGACCTGGGCGAAGTCGGCCGCGGGGTCGAACGCGCCGCTCGCGAAATCCTCGTCGCGAACGGGCACCCGCTGCCGCGCATCGCGACGGAATGCGGCCGCTACGTGACCGGGCCGTGCGGGTGGCTCGTGTCCCGCGTCCTCCACGTCAAGCGCACGTACCGCAACTACGCCGGGCTCGACGCCTGCATGGCGGACCTCATGCGCCCCGCGCTCTACGGCGCGTACCACCACATCACGGTGTTCGGCAAGGAGGGGGCCCCCGCGGAGGAAACGTACGACGTCACCGGTTCGCTCTGCGAAAACAACGACAAGTTCGCGATCGCCCGCCCGCTGCCGCGCCTCGAACCCGGCGACCTCGTGGCGATCCACGACGCCGGGGCGCACGGCCACGCGATGGGATTCAACTACAACGGAAAGCTCCGCCACGCGGAATGGCTCGCGGAACCGGACGGTGCGAACCGCCTGATCCGCCGCGCCGAAACGCTGGACGACCTTTTCGCGACGCTCGTGCCGCCGGTCCGCGTGCGCGAAGCGGCCGCGCCGGAAAGGGGGGCCTGACGGTGAGACTGCATTGCCCGCACTGCCACGGCACGCAGCACTGGAAGTGGAACCGCCCCCCGTGGATGTTCTTCACCCCGGGGCCGATGGAGAACCAGCGCTGCAGCGAATGCGGCCGCGAGTACACGGTCTGGTTCGGCTTCGTCCCGATGCGCCAGTCCTCCTCGCGCCTCTTCTGCCGGATCTGGCACTGGGTCCTGCTCGTCGCGCTCGGCGCCGCGGCCGCCTTCCTCATCCCGTTCGCGATCTAGCGCCGGCGCCGGGGGGCGTTGACTGCCCGTGCCGTTTGGGGCATCATCCGGGTGCCATGCCGATTTACGTCTACGAAGCCGCGGAGGGGGAACGGGGTTGCCCCGCCTGCCGCGCCGGATTCGAGGAAATGCAGTCCCTCCGCGAGCCGCCGCTCGCGAAATGCCCGCATTGCGGCGCGCGCGTGGAGCGCGTGCCGTGCGCGGCGGCGGTCGGCTTCAGCCAGTCCGGGCTGGACGACCGCGCCAAGGCCGCGGGGTTCACCAAGCTCAAGCGCCTCGGCAAGGGCGAGTACGAAAGGCAGTACTAGCATGAAAGGGATGGTCCTGGCCGGCGGCTCCGGCACGCGCCTGCACCCGGTGACGCTCGCGGTGAGCAAGCAGCTGCTGCCCGTCTACGACAAGCCGATGGTGTACTACCCGCTTTCGGTCCTCATGATGGCCGGCATCCGCGACATCCTGCTCATAAGCACCCCGCAGGACCTGCCGCTCTTCCGCCGGCTGCTGGGCGACGGCTCCCGCTTCGGCGTTTCGCTCTCCTACGCCGAGCAGCCGCGCCCCGAAGGCCTCGCGCAGGCGTTCCTCATCGGCGAAGATTTCCTCGCCGGCGAGCCCTGCGCGCTCGTGCTCGGCGACAACGTGTTCTACGGCGACGGCCTCGGCCGCGCGCTCCGCGCCGCGGCCGCTTCCGCCGAAAACGGC
Source organism: Kiritimatiellia bacterium (assembly GCA_017476965.1). Taxonomy (GTDB): domain Bacteria; phylum Verrucomicrobiota; class Kiritimatiellia; order RFP12; family UBA3636; genus UBA3636. The sequence continues at coordinate 4,277 of JAFUXX010000097.1, forward strand.
GCCCACGTGTTCGGCTACCAGGTCGGCGACCCCGAGCGGTACGGCGTGGTGGAGTTCGATTCCCGCCGCAACGTCGTCGGGCTCGAAGAAAAACCGGCGCATCCGAAGTCGTCCTGGGCCGTGCCCGGCCTGTACTTCTACGACAAGGACGTGGTGTCGCACGCCCGCGCGCTGAAGCCCAGCCCGCGCGGCGAACTCGAAATCACCGACCTCAACCTCGCCTACATGCGCGAAGGCAGGCTCAAGGTGCAACTGCTAGGCCGCGGCATCGCGTGGCTCGACACCGGCACCTGCGGGTCGCTGCTCGAAGCGTCCAATTTCGTGGAGACGATCCAGAACCGCCAGGGTCTCAAAATCGCCTGCCTGGAGGAAATCGCCTGGCGCAACGGCTGGCTCTCCACGGAGCGCCTGCGCGAAACCGGCGAAGCGATGGCGAAGAACGACTACGGCCGCTACCTGCTGCAACTCGCCGGCGGGAGCGGGGCGCGGTAGCGGCGCCGCGAGGCCCCGGGAGCCCCACGCATGGAAACCG
>JAFUXX010000098.1 GCA_017476965.1 Kiritimatiellia bacterium
GGGGCGGCGCCGAGGCGCAGCAGGGCGGAGAGCACACGGCGCGAGGCTTCGCGGCCGCCGTGGACCTGGAACTCCACGACGTCCTCGCCCGTGTAGCTGTGCGGCGCTCGGAAGGCGAGCACGAGCGCTTCGTCGACGCGGGAGCCGTCCGCCGGGTCGCGCAGCGCGAAGAGGCGGAACGAGCCGCCCGGCATGGCGGAAGGGAGGACGCGCGCGCCGGCGCAAAGGGCGTCCGCCATCGCGAACACGCCTTCGCCGGAGAGCCGCACTATCGCCACGCCGCCTTCCCCGGGCGCCGTGGCGGGGGCCGCCACCGGGGGGAAGGCGTCGCCGGAATGGAGTGTTTCGCGTTGCGCCACGGCGGTGTCCTCGATTGTCGGCGCGGAGGATAGCGGAAAAGCGGCGGAGGGTCAAAACGGAAGTCTTTTTTGCTTGATTTTGCGGTGCGAAAGTGCTTTGCTTTCCGCGACTTCCGTCCAAAAAACACGGGGCATCCGCCCATACCGAAATGCGCTGGTCCAAAACGCTTCTCGCCACTCTCCGCGAAGATCCCAAAGACGCGGAAATCGTTTCCCACAAGCTCATGATGCGCTCGGGGCTTCTCGTGAAGCTTTCCGGCGGCCTCTACTCCTACTCGCCGCTCGGCGTGCGGGTCCTGCACAAGGTCGAAAAGATCGTGCGCGAGGAGATGGACCGCGCCGGCGCGAGCGAAGTGCTCTTCACCGCGCTGCAGCCGATCGAGCTGTGGGAGGAGAGCGGCCGCGCGGGGCTGATGGGCAAGTCGATGTTCCGGCTCAAGGACCGCAACGACCAGACGATGGTCCTCGGGCCGACGCACGAGGAGGTCGCGACGGACTACCTGCGCACGCTCGCTTCGAGCTACCGCCAGCTGCCCGCGACGGTGTACCAGATCCAGACGAAGTTCCGCGACGAGATCCGCCCGCGCTTCGGGCTCATGCGTTGCAAGGAGTTCGTGATGAAGGACGCCTACTCTTTCGACCTCACGTCGGAGGAGGCGGACGTCTCGTACAAGAAGATGTACGACGCCTACCTGCGCATCTTCGCCCGCTGCGGGCTCGACGCGCATCCGGTCGAGGCGGACACCGGCTCGATCGGCGGCAGCCATTCGCACGAGTTCATGGTGCTCGCGCCCTCGGGCGAGGACGGGATCCTCTTCTGCCCCTCGTGCCGCTACGCCGCCAACCAGGAGCGCGCCGAGCGCCGCGCCCCGCCGTGCGACTGGTCCTCGCCTTCCGCCGATCCGCGCGCCAAGGTCGCCACGCCTGGTGCCCACACCGTGGACGAAGCCGCCGCCGCGCTCGGCATCCCGTCCGACCAGGTCGTGAAGTCGCTCGTGTACCTCGCGGACGGCAAACCCGTGATGGTCCTGCTCCGCGGCAACGCGGACCTCTGCGAGCCGAAGCTCCGCCGCCGCCTCGGCTGCGCCGAGCTGGAAATGGCCGATCCCGAAACCACGGCCAAGGTCGCGGGACCGTTCGGTTCCATCGGCCCGATCGGCGTCGGGATCCCGGTCTACGCGGACGTCGCGCTCAAGGAAGCGCGCGACGTGGCCGTCGGCGCCGGGGAGGACGGGTTCCACGTCGTCCACTGCAACCTGATGGACGACGCGGACGTGAAGATCGCGTCGTGGGACGACCTGGCCACGGTCGTCGCGGGCGACCTCTGCCCGCACTGCGGCAAGCCGCTCGCGCTGGAGCGCGGCATCGAGGTCGGGCACGTGTTCAAGCTCGGGCTCAAGTACACGGCGTCGATGGGATTCAAGGTGCTCGACGCGGCAGGCAAGTCCGTCACGCCCGTCATGGGCTGCTACGGCATCGGCGTTTCGCGCACAGTCCAGGCCATCGCGGAGCAGAACAACGACAAGGACGGCATCGTGTGGCCCGCGTCGGTTTCCCCGTGCCAGGTCGCGCTTCTCCAGCTCGACGGCAGGAACGAGGCCGTGAAGTCCGCGGTCGATTCCCTCGAAGCCGCCCTCGAAGCCGCCGGAATCGACGTCCTCGTGGACGACCGCGACGAGCGCCCCGGGATCAAGTTCAAGGACGCCGACCTCATCGGCTGCACCGTGCGCGCCACGATCGGCGCGCGTTCGCTCGAAAAGGGGGGCGTCGAGGTCCGCCTGCGCCGCACGGGCGAAACCGAGCTCGTCCCGCTCGCCGACGCCCCCGCGAAGATCGCCGGAATGCTCGCCGCGCAGGCAAAATGAACACCGACGGGGAAAAGCTCCCGAGCCTCACGAAGGACGACCTCGCGCGCGCCGTTTCCGGCGCGCTGGCGGTGCGCCGTCCCGAGGCGCTCGCCGCCGTCGACGCCGTGCTCGGCGCGATGAAGACCGCTCTCGCGGAGGGCCGCCGCTGCGAACTGCGCGATTTCGGAATTTTCAGCACCGTCGTCCACAAGGCCCGCACCGGCCGCAACCCGCGCCGGCCGGACGACC
>JAFUXX010000099.1 GCA_017476965.1 Kiritimatiellia bacterium
CGCGGGCCCCGGCGAAGGCGCGGCGGCCGGCGCAGCGGCATCCGCGGCGCCCGGAACGGAGTCCGCCGCGGCGTCGCCGAGGTCGAGCGTGGCGAGGACGAGTTCCGGCACCGTGAAAAGGTCCATCGGCGACGAGACGATTTTCTGGTCCACGAGCGCGGCGGCGACGCGGTCGCCGAGGCCCTCGATTTCCAGCGCGTCGCGCGACGCGAAGTGGACGAGCCTTTCGGAGAGTTGCGCGGGGCAGAGGTAGTTGGTGCAGCGCAGGGCCACTTCGCCCTCCGCGCGCGAAACCGGAGCGCCGCACGCGGGGCAGCGGTCGGGCATGGAGAACTCGCGCTCCGCGCCGGTGCGCTTGTCCTTCAGCACCGCGACGATGGCGGGGATGACTTCGCCGGCCTTTTCGACGAGAACGCGGTCGCCGATGCGGATGTCCTTGCGGCGGATGTCGTCCTCGTTGTGCAGCGTCGCGCGGGAAACGACGGAACCGGAAATGCGGACCGAGCGCAGCTCCGCGACCGGGGTGAGCACGCCGGTGCGGCCGACCTGCACGGCAATCGCTTCGACGGACGTTTCCGCGCGTTCGGGCGCGTACTTGTAGGCGCGCGCCCAGCGCGGCGCCTTCGCGGTCGAGCCAAGTTCGCGCCACAGCGCGCGGTCGTCGGCCTTGACCACGGCGCCGTCCGTCTCGAACGGGAAACCGTGGCGCAGCTTGTCCAGCTCCGCGATTGCGGCGTGGACCTCCGCCATGCCGCGGCATTTCCAGAAGCGGGGCTGGGCGGGGAAGCCGAGCGAGGAAAGGAACTCCAGCAGCGCGGCCTGCGTGGGCGGCTCTTCGACACCCTCGCACGAGCCGAGACCGTAGAGGACCACGGAGAGCGGGCGCTTCGCGACTTCGCGCGGGTCGAGGAGCTTTATCGAGCCTGCCGCGGCGTTGCGCGGGTTTTTGAACGGCGTTTCGCCGCGCGCTTCCTGCTCCTCCGACAGCGCAGCGAAACCGCGCTTAGTCATGTAGATTTCGCCGCGGACTTCGAGCCGGGCCGCGTCGCAAGGCACGCGGAGCGGCAGCGCGCGGATCGTGCGGACGTTCGCGGTGATGTCGTCCCCGGTCATGCCGTCGCCGCGCGTGGCGGCGACGCGCAGCGAGCCGCGCTCGTAGATCGCGCAGAACGCGAGGCCGTCGATCTTGGGTTCCACGACGTAGTCCACCGATTCGCGCCCGGAAAGGTTGCGCACGAACGAATCGAACTCGTCGAGCTCCGCCGCGTCGTACGTGTTTTCGAGCGACTGCATGGGCAGGAGGTGCTCGTGCTTCTCGAACCCTTCGGACGGCGCGCCGCCGACGCGGCGGGTGGGGGAGTTGGGGTCGGCCAGATCGGGGCGGGCGCGTTCGATCGCGGCCAGTTCCGCCATCATGGCGTCGAACTCGCGGTCGGAAATTTCCGGCGCGGCGTCGCGGTAGTAGAGAACGGTGTGGCGCTCTATTTCGCGGCGCAGCCCGGCGGCGCGGGCGGCCTGCGGGTCGGCGGGCGGATCGACGGCGAAAAGCTGGTCTTCTTGCATGCCGCGAATCATACCACAAAACGGGCGGGTCCGGCGGCGGCGGCGAAAACGGCGGCGGCGCGCCGGAAGGCGCGCCGCCGCGTGTCGGGCCGCCCGAGCGGCCGATGCCGGCGAACCGGCGGGGCTAGACCTCGGGAATCTCGTCGAGCGTCCAGGGGCCCTTGACGGGACCGCGGGTGAGCCAGGCGCCGTTCGTGAAGTCCGGCATCGCCTGCGGCAGGCCGCCCATGGCGACGGACTGTTCGGAGAGGGTCGTGATGGCCATCCAGGTCGCGGCGTCGTAGCAGTCGAGCGGGGGCTCGGTTTCGTCCTGCACGCTTTCGACCCAAGCGCGGTCGACCAGGTAGTCCATGCCGCCGTGGCCGCCGACGACGAGGTCCTTCTCGGCCTCGTGGTACGCCTTCCAGAGCGGGTGTTCGAACTCCTTCATGTACGGAGCGTCGCTCTCGAACTCGTGCGCCCAGTTGTTCGGGTCGATCTTGGTGCGGCCCTCGACGAAGATCGCCTTGCCGTCCTCCATCCAGATGCCCTTTGTGCCCTGCACGCGGCCGCCGCGGGAGTAGGGGCGGGGGAGGGTGCAGTCGTGCGTGAGCAGGATGGTTTCGCCGTTGGCGCAGGTGAGCATCGACGTCACGATGTCGCCTTGGCGCGGGTTCAGGTGCGCGAGGTCGGGGCGGTTGGCCTCCAGCCACGTCTTGAGGCCGCGGGCCTTGGACGCGATCGAGGAAAGCGTGAGGATGCGGTTGCCGCGGTTGATGCCGAGGTACTTGGCGATCGGCCCCATCTCGTGCGTCGGATACAGCTCGCCGTTGCGGTGCAGGAAGTGGGGCTGGCGGTAGTGGTGGTTGCGGTCGCCGAGGCCGACTTCGTCGCGCAGGTCGTGTTCGTACGCGCCCTGGCAGTGGACGATCTCGCCGAAGAGGCCCTTCTTGACCATGTTGAGGACCGCCATCTCCGTTTCGCCGTAGCAGCAGTTCTCCATCGGCATCACGGGGCGGCCCGTCGAGCGGCTCACGCGGCAGAGCTCGTGGCACTCGTCGAGGGACTGGCCGGCGCCGATTTCCATGCACACGGGGAACCCGGCGAGCATGGAATCCATGGCGATGCGCATGTGCGTTTCCCACGAAGTGAACACGCAGACCGCGTCGATGTCCTTGCGCGCGAGGATTTCCTCGTAGTGCAGCGAAGTTTCCGCGGCGCGCTGGCCGGGGTAGAGAGCGTCCTTCCCCGTCCAGAAATCGGAAAGGGTCCTGTCGACGTTCGGCTGCCAGTTGTCGCAGACCGCCGCGACGGTGACGTCCGGCATCGCCGCGAAACGGCGGATATGGTCGCGGCCGCGGCCGCCGAGCCCGATGACCGCGATGCGGATTTCGCGGCCCTTGTGGTTGAAGTCTATCATGGCTGGGAGAAAGAGTAGCACAACCGCCCCTGCAATCAAGGAGGCGGGCGGCAAAAGGATGTTGCGTTTAGTGCAAAGGCGCCGCGCACTCGCGCAACCAGTCCGGCAGGCGGGCGGGGCGGCGCGACGCGGCGTCCACGCACGCATGGACCGTCCATCCCGAGGCGAGGAGCTTGCCGTCGCGCGAGACGGCGCACGCGACCTTGCAGCGGGCCGATCCGGTTTCGGCGAGCCACGCGGCGACGTCGAGCATGTCGTCGTAGAAAGCGGGGCGGCGGTAGTCCACGTGCGCCTCGACGACGGGGAGCATGAGGCCGTCCTTTTCCATCTGGGCGTACGAGGGCCCCATGGCGCGCATGAGTTCGTTGCGGGCGCGCTCGAAGAGCGTCAGGTAGTTGCCGTAGTAGACGACGCCCATGCGGTCGGTGTCCGCATACGGCACCCGGTACCGGGTGACCACGGCGTTTTCCGGTATTGTCGTTTCCATGGCGCTTGGTTCCGCGCGGCGCGCGGCCTTTGGGTCTGTGTTTGTCGGGGCGGGGCGGGGAAAAAAGCCGCGGCGGCGGAGCGATCTCCGCCGCCGCGGCTTCGCGGTGCCGCGGGCGGATCCCTACTTCACCTTGGCGTAGCCGTAAACCGCGCTGTCGCCGAGTTCTTCCTCGATGCGGAGCAGCTGGTTGTACTTGGCCATGCGGTCGGTGCGGGAGGCCGAACCGGTCTTGATCTGGCCGGCGTTCGTCGCGACGGCGATGTCGGCGATCGTCGCGTCCTCGGTTTCGCCCGAGCGGTGCGACGTGACGGTCGTGTAGCCGGCGCGGTGGGCCATCTCGATGGCTTCGAGCGTCTCGGTGAGCGAGCCGATCTGGTTGACCTTGATGAGGATCGAGTTGGCGGCGCCGAGCTTGATGCCCTTGGCGAGGTACTTCGTGTTGGTCACGAAGAGGTCGTCGCCGACGAGCTGGCACTTGTCGCCGATCGCCTTGGTGAGGGCGACCCAGCCGTCCCAGTCGCTTTCGGCCATGCCGTCTTCGATCGAGTCGATCGGGTACTTCTTCACGAGGCCTTCGAGGTAGGCGACCTGCTCGGCGGAAGTGCGCTTGGCGCCCTTCTTGCCTTCCTTCCAGGTGTAGTCGTAGACGCCGCCCTTCTTGCCGGTGCCGGGCTTGTAGAACTCGGACGAAGCGCAGTCCATCGCGATCGTGACGTCCTTGCCGGGCTTGTAGCCGGCGAGCTTGATCGCCTCGATGATGGAGTCGAGCGCGTCCTCGATCGAATCGAGGTTGGGGGCGAAGCCGCCTTCGTCGCCGACCGCCGTGGAGAGGCCGCGGCCCTTGAGCACCTTCTTGAGGTTGTGGAAGACCTCGGTGCCCATGCGGATGCCCTCGCGGAAGATCGGGGCGCCGACCGGGCGGATCATGAACTCCTGGAACGCGATCGGGGCGTCGGAGTGGGCGCCGCCGTTGATGATGTTCATCATCGGGACCGGGAGCGTGTAGGTGTTGGCGCCGCCGATGTAGCGGTAGAGCGGCAGGCCGAGGCTCTGCGCGGCGGCCTTGGCCACGGCGAGCGAGACGCCGAGGATCGCGTTGGCGCCGAGCTTGCTCTTGGTGGGGGTGCCGTCGAGGGCGATCATCTTGTAGTCGATCGCGCGCTGGTCGCAGGCGCATTCGCCGACCAGGTTCGGGGCGATGACCTTGTTGACGTTTTCGACCGCCTTGAGAACGCCCTTGCCGAGATAGCGCTTCTTGTCGCCGTCGCGCAGTTCGAGCGCTTCGTTTTCGCCGGTCGACGCGCCGGAGGGAACGGCGGCGCGGCCGATCGTGCCGTCAGCGAGGGTGACGTCGACTTCGACGGTGGGATTGCCGCGGGAGTCGAGGATTTCCCTGGCGTGAATGTCGGTGATTTCCATTTCTTTTCCTTTTCGGGTTTGGCTCCCCCGCGAGGGGGAGCGGCGTTGAACGGGGCAGAAGGATACCACTTTGCCCCGCGCATGGAAACCGTTTTTTTGCGGTGCCTATGCCGCCTCGCGGCGGGCCGGGGCGGGTTTCGGGACCGTCAGGGCGAAGGCGCTGTTGGCGAGGGCCATCGCGGCGGCGAAGGCGAACAGCACGCCGGGGCCCCAGCGGTCGAAAACGAATCCGCCGACGAGCGCGAACGCGACGGTGACGACGTGGTTGACCGATATGCCCGAGGTGAGCGTGGCGGTGAGCTCTTCCTGCGAATCGGCTAGCGTGCGCGCGTAGAGGTTCGTCGCCATCGACGCGTTGGAGAGCACGGCGTCGAGCACGTAGTTCACGCACACCACGACCGTGGCGACGGGCAGGGAGAACATGTCGCGGGCGTATCCGTAGAGCAGGCACACGAAGAACAGGACGACGGTGTCCCATATCATCACGTTGCGGTAGCCCCAGCGGTCGACGAGCCTGCCGATGAGCCGCCCGCCCCAGATCGCGGTGAGCAGCGCGGACAGCGCGAAGAGCGCCGCGACGCGCTGCGTCGGCATGCGGTAGATCTTCACGAGGACGAACGGGCCGAACGTGAAGAACACCTGCTTGCGCGCGCCGTAGAAGAGCTCCAGCACGTAGAAGCGCCAGTACTTGCGGCGGAAGAAGAACGACGGGCGGGCCCTGCCGGCGAGGCCGGGTTCGCGCACGGCCGACGCGACGCCGAGGCTTGCCGCTATGAGCAGCGCGACGATCGCGAACACGGTCGAGTACAGGACGCGCGCGTTGCCGGGCCCGACGATCCGCGCCCCGAAGAAGAAGACCGCGGCGACCGCGAGCGATCCGGCCACGTTTCCGGCCCCGATCGCGCCGGTCACTATGCCGAGAGATTCGCCGCTGCGCCCTTCCTTGGCGATCGAGAGCGCGATCGACTGGCGCACGGGCATGACGAGGTGTTCGCCGAGCGCCCACAAGACCACGATCGGCACGACGCCCGCGAACGGGACGGGGACGAGCAGCAGGAGCGCCGCCGCGAGCGAGCAGGCTGTGCCGAGGCGCAGCACCTTCCAGTCCGACATCCCGTGCAGCGCGGCGAGTATGGCGACGAGCATGACGCCCGGAGTTTCGCGCAGGAACTCCAGCAGGCCGCGCTGGAGCCCGGAAATACCGTACAACTCCACGAGGAAGTTGTTGAACACCGCGCCGAAGCAACCCATGCCGACGCCCCACACGAGGATGCTCGCGAAGAATGCGCCGGCGCCGGAACCGGGGCGGCAGACGTTGCCGTAGGAAGGAATTTTCACGGGCGCGGATACTATCGCAACGCCATGCGTGCGGCAAGGCCGCGCGCGCCGCCAGCCGTCAGCGGCGCGGATTGTTGCCGACGCCGATCCGGAAGCCGCCGCCGTTGCCGCCGCCGGGTCCGGCGGA
>JAFUXX010000100.1 GCA_017476965.1 Kiritimatiellia bacterium
CGGCGGCGAGCGCGGCGAGCACGGCGTCGCGCACCGCGGCGGCGGCGCGGAAACGGACTTCGCGCTTGGCGGGGTGGACGTTGACGTCCACCTGCGACGGCGGCAAGTCGACGAAGAGGAAAACGACGGGCTTGCGCCCCTGCGGCAGGCGCGGGTACGACTCGCGGATCGCGGCCTGAACGACCGGGGCCGTCGCCGGGCGGCCGTTCACGAAGACGAACTGACCGGCGGTGTCGCCGCGGGTGTTGTCCGGCATGCCGGCCCAGCCGCTCACGCGCAAGTCGCCGTCGCGACGGTCGACGCGGAAAAAGCGGCCGAGGAAACCGGCGCCGAAAAGCGCCTCGATGCGTTCTTCGAGCGCGGCGGCGGCGGGAAGGCGGCAGACGGGATCGCCGTCGCAGGTCAGGTCCATCGCGACCGACGGCCACGCGATCGCGTGCACGACGAACTGCGCGCGCACGTGGGCCTGCTCCGTGGCGTAGCTGCGCAGGAACGCGCGGCGCGCCGGGAGGTTGTAGAACAGGTCGCGCACCTCGACGCGGGTGCCGGGCGGCGCGCCGCACTCCGAAACGTCGGCGAGCGTGCCGCCGTTGATTTCGACGCGCGTGCCGGCTTCGTCCTCGCGGCGGCGCGTCGCGAGCACGAAGCGGGAAACGGACGCGATCGACGGCAGGGCTTCGCCGCGGAAACCCATCGTGGAAATGCCGGCGAGGTCCTCCGCAGTGCGCAGCTTGCTCGTCGCCTGGCGCTCGGGAGCGAGGACGGCGTCCTCGCGGCACATCCCGCGGCCGTCGTCCGAAACCGCGACGAGGCGGCGGCCGCCGGCGACGACTTCGACGCGGATGCGCGACGCCCCGGCGTCGAGCGCGTTCTCCATGAGCTCCTTCACGACGGAGGCCGGGCGCTCGACCACTTCCCCCGCCGCGATCTTGTTCGCGACGTCCTCGGGAAGCACCCTTATGACCGAACCCGGCATCCGCAAAGCCCCTCGGAAAACAGGCGATCCCGGCGGTCAGGGAAGCTCCAGCATGTCCGCCACGGCGGGGTCCTTGGCGCGGACCTCCTCCGGCGTGAGGCCGACGAGCTCGTGCGGGAACACGAGCCAGGCGTCGGTCTCCTTGAGGTAGTACTCTGGCTTGAACGGCCAGCGGCTGCGGGCGGGCTTGTAGTAGAGCGTGGCGAAGCGGAGGTCCTTGACGAACGGCTTGAACGCCTCCTTCACCGCGGCCACGGTGTCGCCGCTGTCGAAAATGTCGTCCACCACCAGCACGCGCTCGGCGGCGCGCAGGTGGTCGAGCACCGAGCCGAGGTTTTCGATCACCGGGTGCTTGTGCTCGCCGATTCCGGTGTACGCCTGCGTCTTGAGCGCGGTGTGCCAGCAATCGACGCCGAGGTAGTGCAGGAACTCCTGCACCGCGACGGCGACCGGGGTGCCGCCGCGCCAGAGGCCGATTATGACGTCCGGGCGGAAGCCGCTGTCGTAAATCTTGCGCGCGAGCGCGAAGCTGTCCCTGGTGAGGCCGTTGCTGTCGAGGTAGATTTTGTCGCTCATGCCCGGAATGCTACCCCAAACGGCCGGAAAACGGAAGCGGGCCGGCGCCGGCGCGGTTTGTCATACTTAAGGACACCGAACGGCGAAACCGAAGAACCGCATTTGTCAAATGCGAGGACACCGTAGAATCGGAGGCGATGAAAACCATGGCAGACATCACGTTCCGCGAAAGGTTGCCGGATTACC
>JAFUXX010000101.1 GCA_017476965.1 Kiritimatiellia bacterium
GGCGGCGTCGGCGGACTCCTCGCCGTTTCCATCGACGGCGCGTACTACTTCCCGTGCTACGACGCCAACGGCAACGTCACCGCCTACGTCGCCGAAGACGGCACCCTCGCCGCCTCCTACACCTATGACGCCTTCGGCAACGCCGTCTCCGCAACCGGCCCCCTCGCCGACGCCTTCACCCACCGCTTTTCCACGAAACCCTACGACCCGGAGACCAGCCTCTATTGCTACGGCTACCGCTTCTACAGTCCGTCCCTCGGCCGTTTCCTCAACCGCGACCCCATCGAAGAATCCGGCGGCGCCAACCTCTACGCCTTCTGCGCCAACGACCCGGTGAGTCGTGTTGACAAACTAGGACTCGCTTCCATTCGGTGGTGGTCTCCATGTAACTGTGCGGGCGGGGCTGCTCGGTTTCGGATATCTCCGACTTCCGGATTTCCGGGTTTTGAATCCCCGTCCATTCCGAATGTCGGCGAGAATTCTTTCTTCGGGCCACAGAAGGGATCCGTTTTGTTTCAGAATAGCTGGTTTGAAAACAATTACAAAAACCTCATCCGAGCCGCAGAAAACAAATATGTCAATAGCATTCTCTCTTTCATTTTTTCGAATTGCGGCAAATCAAACCTGTCGTTCGATGCTCCCGATTCTGAAACACGCATTGCTGTCGTGCCCTATTACAACGCCCAAGTAGGGCGCGGAGCAAGCGGGTATTTCCATTCTGACATCGTCGCGGATTCTAGGTTTCATTTTGAAACGGAATGGGGGGGATTCCCCGCAGAACAGGTTTTCAAGTTACGCCCAACTCGGCAAGTTTTTTGTTGACCTTGAGACTCCCGTTCAAATCACGGAGTCTAAAACCAAAAGAGGCTGCCATTCCTATGTTTGGAGTGCAACCATGTATGTCGGTGACGTTTTGGGACTTCAAGAAGAAGACGGTTTTCCGGGAATCGTGAAACTCTGCACACCATCACGGCAAATCAAAAGAGCGACATGGCGCTTGATTGGATGGGCGATTTGTTGCCCAGGTTGCACGTTTTGAAAAAGCGACCCCGAAACGAGGGATCTCGAAACCTTTCCTTTACGAAGAAATTGCAAAAGAAATCCCATTTTGCCGTGCGTTCGAAACACAATATGCGAAAGAGAAAATCCGGGCGGGCTTCAAAACTCGCTACATTTCTGCTGGTGACTTATGCGGCCATTCCTGTTGCTTTTACATGCTTCTGGTACGCCTTCTTTTTTGCGTGTGGAGGAATTGAAAGGCGCGGCGAAAAGTACCTGAAAAGGTTTTTGCGCGATAATTGCTTGATTCCTGAAGCGGCGTTCGTATCCACGATTACGAACCGTAAAGGCTCTGCGCTATTCGAAATTTCCGGTTGCGATTTCAGAGAATACGTAAAAACGAATTTGTCGTGGGCAGCGGCCGACCGTTCCATGTCTACGATATTCGCACCGTTTGATGAAAAAGTTTTGGACTTGGAAGGACCCGTTCAGTACAGAATACTTCGAGCGTACAAAATATATCCCGATTCGCTCCTTGAAACCGTGGAATGGGCTGGGAGCACAAATCGGAATGTGATTCAAATCACGTGGATGTGATTAGAGAAAATGAACTCGTCAAATTCCACTTGGCAGACTGGCAACACGCATTCAGTCGTTTGGAAAATTTCGGCTTTTTGTCTTGTCTGCACGTTTTCTGTCTGTTCGGCGGGTTGCATTGTAATCCCCGTTCCCCATGTCAGAACCCATCAACCGACTTGCAACGGAATTTTGATCGATGCAGAGACCAAGAAGCCGATATCAGGCGCAACCATACGATCTACTGTTTTCCCGGACGTGTCGAGTATGTCCGACTCGCACGGTCATTTTGTCATTCCTGCAAAAAGGAAATTTCATGGTGCATATCTGATCGGCGCGATAAACATGTCGTTGTTTCCCCCATGGGATGTCACGAGTCCCGTTTTTGAAATCGAGATTCTGACGAATTCTAGAGAGCGCATTTTGTCCCGAGTCGATTCAAGAAGGATTAACGTAGTTGAAATCGCCCCTCTCGTTCCACATGGACAATGAATTGTTCTCCACCTGTTTTAGCCCGTGTACAGTCCGATTCCGAAATGCTCCCGACGGCAATTTGCTTTCCGACGGGTACTTCGCGTACACTTGGGACGCCGACAACCGACTTGTCTCCACCATGCCCCTGATTCCCGCCAACGGCTCCAAACGCGTCCGGAACGCCTACGACTGGCGCTCCCGGCGGGTGGAGAAGTCCGTCGATGCATGGGACGCGACGACCGAATCGTGGATTCCCTCCGAAACCCGCCGCTACGTTTACGACGACTGGAACCCGATCCTCGAAACGGTCGTGACGTATCACTCGGGGACCATCACTTCCGCTGACGGCTCCGGTGCTTCTATCGCCGCCACCACCAACCGCATTGCGTACCTGTGGGGACCGGACCTGTCCGAAACGCTCCAGGGCGCGGGCGGCGTCGGCGGGCTGCTCGCCGTTTCCGTCGACGGCGCGTACTGCTTCCCCTGTTGCGACGCCAACGGCAACGTCACCGCCTACGTCGCCGAAGACGGCACCCTCGTTGCCTCCTACGTCTACGACGCCTTCGGAAACGCCGTCTCTTCCATCGGCCCCCTCTCCGGCGCCTTCACGCACCGTTTCTCCACGAAACCTTACGACCCGGAGACGGGCCTCTATTACTACGGCTACCGTTACTACAGTCCCATCCTCGGCCGTTTCCTCAACCGCGACCCCATCGAAGAATCCGGCGGTGCCAACCTCTACGCCTTCTGCGCCAACGACCCGGTGTCGAACATTGATCTTCTCGGCATGAAATCATTTGGGGTGTTATGGAGAGACCCTACCGAAAAGGAATGGGCTGTCATCACCCGTGTTGCACACGAAATTAGCCGGAGATGCGAGGATTACATCTCGGCAATTGACAAATTTATTCAAAACCATTTTCCGCAACGTGTGCCTGTTCCGTATGGAGGAATTGCTCAACCGCGGGAGTTTGAAAGAACGGCGAATCTGTCTTCGCTTCCGAATTCCTTGATAGTTGATTTCATGTTGCAGGAGCACAAAGAAAATGGAACTCTCGCATGGGCATTATCGAATATCCGGGCAAGGTTGGAACGTGAAAAAGAAATCGGAACATACAAAAGCATTTATGTTTCAACTTGTTCAAATTTGCCATGTCAGTCAGGACTGTTTGCTGCTTTTTCCCTGCCTTGGGGAATAGGGTTGTGCAAAAAACAATTCGGACCGGATGATATGTCGCGAAAGAACATTCTTGCCCATGAAGCTGCACACAAATTCCATTCGGCCATTGACTTTTATTATTGGCCCAATCCGGCAAAACGGATAGAAGACGCATATGCATGGGGTTCCGTTTTGTCGGACTGACAATGAAAAAGAAAAAACGCAAGTTGTTTTTTTTGCTCGTCTTGGCAATCCTGATTGGCAGAACGATTTTGTACGGATTTCCGATTCCACTTGTGTACATCGAATCACGAAAAGGGTACACGATTGTGGAATTGCCGGATGCCGGGGAAGGCGCGGATCGAGGCGATTCTGATGTCGTTTTTTCATCTAAATGCCTGAAATACATTCCTGACAATCCTCTCGTACGCTTGGCCCTCGCCAGAGGAATACGACTCGATCCATGTGGTTCTGCCACTGTTGCCGTGCCGTTATGGCACAGGTTCGGATGCGACCCTTTTTCCTATGACGTGAGAAATGTCGATTTCGACGCGTTGGCGATTTTGTCGGATCCGGACTCCGCGAGTGACGAATTGTTGAAAAACCTGCCTCCTGAAGTCGTTATCTTTTGCAGAGAAAAACACGATGAAATCGTGAGAACATATCGACGGGGGTGGCCGTTCGACCAGTATTGCCGCTGCTTCAAGTTTCTGGAAGGCATTCGTATGCGAAAAAATAATTGCACGGCGGACTCCGACTCGTGAGAAGAAACTTTTCGCCGGCAATTTGCTTTCCGACGGGGTCTTCGCGTACACTTGGGACGCGGACAACCGCCTCGTCACCGCCATGCCCATCTCCCCGACCAACGGCTCCAAACGCGTCCGGAACGCCTGCGACCGGCGCTCCCGGCGGGTGGAGAAGTCCGTCGACACTTGGGACGAAGATTCCTCCGCGTGGATTCCCTCCGAAACCCGCCGCTACGTCTACGACGAGTGGAATCCGGTCCTCGAAACGGTCGTGACGCAGGACTCCACCAACCGCATCGCGTACCTGTGGGGGCCCGACCTTTCCGACACGCTCCACGGCGCGGGCGGCGTCGGCGGACTCCTCGCCGTTTCCATCGACGGCGCGTACTACTTCCCGTGCTACGACGCCAACGGCAACGTCACCGCCTACGTCGCCGAAGACGGCACCCTCGCCGCCTCCTAC
>JAFUXX010000102.1 GCA_017476965.1 Kiritimatiellia bacterium
GCCGCCGACCACGCCGCGCCGGACGGCTCCGCCGCGGCGCTGCGCGCGGCGATCGACGAAGCCGCCGCCGCTCCCGACGAAAACGTGAAGCCTTACGTCCCGGCCCCGTGCGTGTCGGAATACGCCAAGGCGCAGGGCAACTTCAACGCGACGTTCGGCCTTCCCGCCATAACCGAGCAAATGCTGCGGATAGTCCGCGCCGAGGGGCCCGTGGCGGAAGACCTGCTTTTCGCGCGCGTCCTCGAAGAGTGGGGCTTCAAGCAGATTTCGGACAACAGGCTCAAGGTGCTGCGCAAAGCCGTGCCGAAGACCCTCCTTTCGACCGTGCACCTCAAGCGCCGCACGTACTGGCCCGCCGGCGCGGACCCCGCGGAATGGCGCACGTGCCGCGTGCCCGGGGACGACCCGCGTTCGCGCCGCACGTTCGCGCAGATTCCGTTCGAGGAGTTCGCCGCGGCGTTCGATTCCCTCTCCCGCTCCGCGCCGGGGCTCTTTTCCTCCGGCGACGCCGACGCCCCGCTGCGCGCCGCCATGGAAACGTTCGGGCTCCCGCCGCGCCTCTCCGCCGACGCGCGGCAGTTCCTCGAAGCCGCGCTCCGCGCCTCCAAATCCTTCGCCAAAGACCAGAAATGAACGCAACAACCGGCGCCGCGCCGGCCTGCGCCAGGCCGAAACTCTCCGTCTGCATCATCACCGGCAACGAGGAGGAAAACATCCGCCGCTGCCTCGAAAGCGTCTCGTTCGCCGACGAGATAGTCGTCGTCGATTCCTTCAGCACCGACCGCACGCTCGAAATCGTGCGCGAGTTCACCGACCGCGTGTTCCAGCACCGCTGGCTCGGCTACATCGGGCAGAAGTCCATCGCCCGCGGGCTCGCCCGCGGCGAGTGGATACTCTTCGTGGACGCCGACGAGGCCGTTTCGCCCGGGCTCCGCGCGGAGATCGAGGCGCTTTTCCGCGACGGCGTCCCGGACGAAGTCGCGGGGTTCGACTTCCCGCGCATGGTCTGGTTCCTCCACCGCTGGATCAGGCACGGCGACTGGTATCCGGACGCCAAGTTGCGCCTCTTCCGCAAAGAGCGCGGCCGCTGCTGCGGCACCGAGCCGCACGAACGCATCGACGTTTCCGGCGAAGTGCGCCACCTCAAGTCGCCGCTCTACCACTACACGTACGACGACATCGAGGACCAGCTCCGCACGATGAACCGCTTTTCGTCGATCAGCGCGCGCAACGACAGGCTCCAGCGCCGTTCGCCGTTCGCGCTTTTCGCCTGCATGCTGCTGCATCCGCCTTTCCGGTTCCTGCGGTGCTGGGTTTTCAAGCGCGGGTTCCTGGACGGCATGGCCGGGCTCGTGATCGCCAGGACCGTCGCGTACGGGACGTTCATCAAGTACGCCAAGGCGTGGGAGCGCCGCGTCGAAACCGGCCGCGCCGCGAAAGTCGCGAAAGGCGGCGCCGCCGCCGTGACAGCCGCGCTGCTGCTGTGCGCCGCGGGCGCCGTCTGCGGCGCGCGGGCGGAGTCC
>JAFUXX010000103.1 GCA_017476965.1 Kiritimatiellia bacterium
AGTTGGGGGTGGGTGGTGCAAGGTGTTTCTGGGGGGGAGGTGTTACTGGGGGCAGGGGGGGCAAGGTGCTGCTGGGGGTGGGTTTGGTGGCAAGGCGCTGTTGTGGGTGGGTTTGGTGGCAAGGCATTGCAATGGGGTTCTGCAAGCTGAGGCTGGCGTCTTGTAGCAACCCCCTTGCGGGGTTGCGATGAGTTGCGCCCCACCCCCTTGCGGCGTTGCGGCAATTATGGCACCATCGTGGCCATGAAGGCGCTTCCGCCAACCACCCGCCCGCACCACCGCCGGTACCCGGGCTACGACTACTCGCGCGGGGCTGCGGTGTTTGCCACGATTGCCACGGAGCCCCGCCGCCCGATATTCGGCCAGGTCCGTGATGGCGCGATGGTGCTTTCGGAATGCGGCCACATCCTCGAAGCTTCCATCCGCGAAGCGGCCCCGAAAATCGGCGGCATCGCGCTGCATGCGCACGTGGTCATGCCCGACCACGCGCATTTGCGGTTTCACGCGAACGCCGGGCTCGGCAATCCCGTTGCCACGATTGGCGCGTTCGTCGGGCGGATCAAGCAATTCTCCCAATGGCGGATAGCACGGAGCGGAGGGCCGGACCATGTCTGGCAACGCGGCTACCACGACCACCTGTGCCTCTCGCGGCAAATGATCGACGCGGTCGACCGCTACATCGCGAACAACCCGCTCAAATGGTGGCTCATGCACGGCGACAAGTCGCTGCTGCACGTGCGCGAGCCGCTCGCCGCGGAATGGCTCCCTTCCGACGCCTTCTGGCGCGGCGTGGGCGCAATCGCGCCCGATCCCGGCCGGCCTCTCGTGGCGCTCAGGATTTCCCGCAATATCCCGGCCGAAAAGATCCCGGCCGTGGTCGAAGACTGCGTGAAAGGGGCCGAAATCGGCGGGTACGTCTATGTATCCACGTTCTTCTCGCCCGGTGAACGCGCCGTGTTCCGCGCCGTGGCGGAGCGGACAAGTGCGCCGATGATCCACCTGCGCCACGACGCCATCGCATGGGCGTACCGCCCGAAGGGAATGGAGCCGGGGCTCTTCGCCTCCAGGCGGCTCCTCGCCATTGCGCGCATGGAAGCCACAGACGCCCCGGCGGATCGCGCCTCGCTGCTCTGGCTCAATGCAAAGGCGTGCGAAATCGCCGCCGCCGCCTGGGGCAAAGCCGTGTACGCAAGGTACGAGGGGGGAAAGGTGGTGTGGAGCGCAACCCCGCAAGGGGGTTGCTACAGGACGCTTTGGATCGCAACCCCGCAAGGGGGTTGCTACAGGACGCCCGGGATCGCAACCCCGCAAGGGGGTTGCTACAGGACGCCATAGGGCTGGGGCTGCAAGAGACACTAGAGGCGGTGCTACTAGATCTGGCATTGGGTGGTGCAAGCGTCTTGTAGCAACCCCCTTGCGGGGTTGCGACCAAGGGGGTTGCGACGCCAGCATCACCGCACGATCATCACGAAGCCGCCGTCCGGGCCGCCGGGCACGATTTCACCGGTGACGGCGAGCGACGAGCCGGTGGCGAGGCCGGTGTTCGCGATCGTGCCGGTGCCGACGAGGTTGCCGATGGTTTGCGCCACGGCGGCGTCGTTGTTGTGCAAGGTGAGCGTGCCGCCCGCTCCGCGTGGCGGCGCGCACAGGCGAGGTCGCGAAGGGCCTTTGCCTCGACTGCGGCGGCAAGTTCCGCGTAGATCTCGGAAGAGAGGCGCATGAACGCGGCGGGGTAGCCGAAGCGCTCGAAGAGCTGCCGCCGCGCGGCGCGGCCGAGACCCTTCGAGGCGCGCGCGACCTGCTCCAGGCACCGCCCGAACGCCGCGGCCTGCGCCCGCGCGCGGATACCGGCGCGGGCGGTGTCCGCCAGCTCAGGCAGTAGCTCGCGCACGCGATGGTGTTGAATCCGGCGCGCACGGCGGATTCGCAAATCGCGTCCATGAGCGCCGGACCGAAGCATGCGTCGTAGCGCGGATAGTCGATTGCGCGGCGCCCGTTTTCCTCCGGACGGAACCCGTTGAGGAAATCTTCGTCGTTCACGAACCACCCGCGGAAGCGGAACGACGGATCGCCCTGGTGGATGCGGATGCCGTCCGGCCAGACGCGCTCGCGCGCTTTCGGCGCTTCGCGCGCGAAGCGGGGTGGAACCTCATGCCCGTTTCGCGGATCGTCGGCGGCGCGGGCGGACTGGGCGGCTGGCGGGGGGACTGCGCGCTCGTCACGCTGCGGGAAGACCCGGCGGCGGTTTCGTTCGTGTCGGCGCTGCGGCGCAAGGGAGTGCCGGTGGTGGACATCACGGAAGAGCGCCCGGAGATCAGGATCCCGCGCGTGTGCCTCGACAACGCGGCGGTCGGAAGAGCCGTCGCGGAGCATTTCGCGGAGCGCAACTACAGGCACGCCGCGTGGTTCTCGACGTACTGGATGAACGTGCAGGCGGAGCGCTTCGCGGGATTCGAAGCGCGGTGGAAAGAACTGGGGCGCGGGGGCGGCGGCGACGTGGCGCGCTGGGTGCTTTGCGAAGACGTGCCGGCGGGGCGGCGCAACGACTCGCGCGCGCGCTGGCGCTGATCGGCGAAAACATCTCCGGGCCGTGGGGCGTGGCGCAGCTGTGCGAAGCGCTGGGCGTGCCGCAGCTGCGGCTGGAGCGCCATTTTTCGGCGGAACTCGGCCGCACGCCCGGCGCGGAAATACTGAGGCAGCGCCTCGCAAGGGCGAAGGCGCTGCTGCTCGAAACGGAGATGCCGCTCGCAGAAGTCGCGGCGCGGTGCGGCTTCTGCAACGCCTCGTACCTCTCCAACCTCTTCCGGCGCGAGACGGGACTCGCCCCGCGGGCGTGGAGGAAAGCCGCCGAGCGGGGCTAGTCGACGCGCTCGACGGAGGGAGGCTCCTGCCCCTCGTCGAGCGAAACGAGCCGGTAGGCGCGCGCGCCGTAGCCGAGCGATTCGGCGTGTTCGAGGATGTGCGGGCCGAGACGCGTTTCGATGCGCTCGCGCAGGGAAGCGGAAGTCTTGGGGTCGGAAGCGTAGACGAGGTCCACGCACGCGGCGTCGAGCGCTACGGGATCGAGCGAAGCGAGGATGCCGACGTCCGCCATCTCCGGCGGGTGCGGGTGGCCGTCGCAATCGCAGTCGATCGAAAGGTTGTTCATGACGCTCACGTAGACCGCGCGGTCGCCCATGAAATCCACGACCGCGCCCGCGGCCTCGGCCATCGACTCGATGAAGTCCTTCTGCGGCGGGAGGTTGTTCCAGCAATCCGGCGTCTTGTCCGTCCTGCCGGCGGAGTGGATGCGGGCCTTGCCCGCCGTGGACGCCACGCCGATCGACAGGTTCTTGAGCGCGCCGCCGAAACCGCCCATCATGTGGCCCTTGAAGTGGTTGAGTATCACGAACCCGTCGTAGTCGGCGAAAGCGGCGCCGATCCTGTCTTTCGCGAGGTGCGCCGAGCCCTCCGGGCACGGGATTTCCTTCTCGGCGAACTCGTCCATGATCACGACCTTGGCGATGCTTTCGAACCCGTGGTCGGCGATCGTCCGGCGGTGGTCGGCGGTATCCTGCCGCGAGCCGCCGTATGCGGTGTTGCACTCGACGATGTCCGCTCCGAGGGACCGGACGAGCTTGCCGATGAGGGCTGGCTTGAGGTAGTGCGTGTTGCCGGCTTCGCCGGTGGAGATCTTCACGGCGACCTTCCTGCCTTCGAGAGGACGGCCGAGTGCCTTGTAGGCGCGGACCAGGCCGTCCGGCGTGATGTCGTGCGTGAAAAACACTGTTGCCGGTTCTTTCATGTCGGATGCCGGCGGCGACGCGGCCGGCGCGCTTGCTTGGGCTTGGAAGAGCGCGGCGGCGACGGCCGCGGCGGAAAACGGCGCGGGGGCTTTCATGCCGCGGGCGCCAACGTCCGCGATTCGCGGACGCGCAGGAATGCGAAAAGGACGGCGGCGCAGGCGAGGACGAGAGCCCCGAGCGCGGCGTCGCCTGCGGAAAGGTCGAAAAACCCCTCCCCTTCCGCGAACGAAAAGACGCAGTCGACGCTCCACATCAGGGCCGCGCCCCAGAGCGCCAGCGCCGTGGTGCCGAGCGCGGAAGCGGGACGCCCCGCGCGGCGGGCGAGGAAAAACGCGGCCGAAACTGCGATCGCGGCGGCGATCGACATGATTTCGCACATGGCCTAGGCCTCCTTGGCGGCGGCGGCGCGGCGCTCCTCGGCCGAGGCGATCAGGACCATCACGGCCCACGCGGCGGTGACGAGCACCGCCATCGCCACGCCCACGGTCGCGATCTCGCGGAGCATGCCGGCCGTGTCCCCTTCCGCGACCGCGGTGAGGAACGGATACTTCCAGGTGATTTCGCCGTGCCAGACGTGTTCGACGGCGAGAAGCGCGCTGCCGCCGAAAAGCATCTTCTGGAGCCAGCCGAGACGGCGGACGAAAGGATTGGCGGATTCTCCGCCCTTGCGGTTCTTGGCCGCGGATTTGGCGGCGGTGACGACGAGGGCTTCTGCGAGAGGTGCGGTGAAACAGGCCATGGCTTGAACTTTTCGTTTGGCGCGCTTGGGAAAACCCTTCCCGCGGACCCGGCGCCTGGAGCGGGAAGCCGATGCCGGCCGCAGCGCGGCGCGACGCAGGAATTGTACCGCTTTGCGCCGGATTCAAGTCAAGCGAAAAAACGCTCCCCGCGGCCGGAAAACGCGGCCGCGCCGCGCCGCCGCCCCGCGGAAAACCTGAGCGGCCGCGTCCGGGGGTTGCCACGGCGGGGCCGCATGTGGTATCCTTCGCCGCGTTCGCGCGGCATCCTGCGCGTCAAGGATTCCACATGAAGACACTCACGCTCAAGTCATCCCCGGGCGGCGCTCCCGCCGCTCCCGCGCAACCCTCCCAGCAGCAGGAAGGCATCTACGTGGCCAGCCGCCACCGCAATCCGCTGGAAACCGGCGAAGCGGTGAAGCGCGAAAACTGGACTTGGGCCGGCATCCTCGCCATCGTGGCGACGATCCTCTTCGCGGTCCTGCTCGCCCTCCAGTACACGGACTGGACGGCGCTCAAAGTCGCCTGAGGCCGCCGAGGCCGCGCCCCGCTCCGACGCGGCGCGTCCGCGGGCGCGCCCATGCCG
>JAFUXX010000104.1 GCA_017476965.1 Kiritimatiellia bacterium
ACCAGCACCGCGCCGACCGGAGGGTTCGGCCGCGTGCCGCCTTCGCCCAGCCGGGCCTCGGCGAGCGCCTCGCGCATCGGCCTTTCGTCGTCCTTTTCCGCCCGCGTTTCCATGGTGTTTTCCAACTGCGCCGAGGATACCACATCCGCCCCCGATTTCAACCGCGGCGGGCGGCCTTTTTCCCCTCTTGACCTCGTCGGGGCGTTTGCGTACCATTCCGTCCGTCCGACATCTTGACAGTCAAATTTCCGGACTTTCCATTTTCCAGATGAAAATCGAAGAACTGAAGATTTCCGGTCCCGGGGCGGCCGTTCCGTGGGTCCGCAAGGCCGCGGCGAGGTGGAGCGGAGCCCTGATACGGGCGGGCCGCATCTACCTGTCGCTTTACGGCGCGTCGCCGCTGCCGCGCGTCGAAACCGAAATGCTGTTCCTGCTGCTGCTGGAGGAGGGCGAGGCGTCGGAGCCTTCCCGCCTCGCGCGCACGCTGCACGTGTCGAAGCAGACGATGACGGGGCTCGTGGACCGGCTCGAAGCGTCCGGCAAGGTGGAGCGCGCCGACCACCCGACGGACCGGCGCCGCCGCGTGGTGCGCCTCACGCCGGACGGGAGGAGTCTCGCCGCCGGGCTTCTGGAGCGGGTTCTGGGGCGCGACGCCGCGCTCATCGCCACGCTCGACCGCGACGAGACGTTCGACGACATCGCCCGCCTTGAGCGTTTCCTTTCACGTCACGAGGAGTGGTCCGATGCGCATCCCCTTTGATCCGCGCGCCGCCGCGCTTTTCGCGCTCGTCTGCGCGCCCGGGTGCGTTTCGTTCGATCCCTCCGACGCCCGCCGCGACCAGACCGAGGCTTTCACCGCCGCGCTCGCGGAGCGCGAGGCGGAGTGGCTCGCCGGGCCGCTCACGCTCCGGCGCTGCGTCGAAATCGCGATGACCAACAACTACGAGGTCCGCAAGGCGGATCTCGACGCGCAGCTCGGCCGCTTCTCCCGCGACATGGCCTTTTCGGCCTTCCTGCCGCAGGTTTCGGCGACCGCGACGCGGATCGACTACGACAAGGACCCCGTGCTCAATTCCCAGCGTTTCACGAGCGCCGGGGTGGACGTCGGGATGGCGCTGCTGATGCCGTCCACGTGGTTCCTCTACGACGAAGCCCGCCACGGCCGCGCCGCCGCGGAGCTTGCCGCCGGGTACGTGCGCCAGGGCGTCGCGCTGCAGACCACCGCCGCGTACTACGACGTCGTGGTCCAGGAAAAACTCGTCGCGGCGCGCGAGCGCCAGGCCGCCGCCGCCCGCGAGACCGCAGAGCGCGTTTCCGGGCTCGAGCGCGAGGGCCTCGCGCGTCCGTGGGAGCGCGACCAGGCCGCGCTTCTTTCCGAATCGCGCGACGCTGAGCTCGCCGCCGCGCGGCGGCGGCTCGTGGTGCTGCGCGGCGATCTCATGCGCGCGCTCGGGCTTTCGCCGCTCGCGGATTTCACGCTTGCGCCGCCGCCGGAAGATGATGGCCAGCCGCTCGAACCGCTCGAAGACCTCGTCCTGCGCGCGCTGGAGAGCAACCCGCGCCTGCCGATCGCCGACAGGCAGGTGGTCATGAAGGAAAACGCCGTGCGCCGCGCGTTCTGCGAGTTTCTGCCGAATCTTTCAGTCTTCGGCCAGTGGAGCCACACCGGAAACAAGGTGATGAATCCGCCGAAGCGCAATTTCGACTGGGGCTTTTCCGGCACGTGGGACGTTTTCAACGGCTTCCGCTCCGTCGCCGACGTCCGTGCCGCGAAGGTCGAGCGCCGCCAGGCGGAACTCGCCCGCGAAAGCGATTTCCTCTCCGTGATGGCGGGGG
>JAFUXX010000012.1 GCA_017476965.1 Kiritimatiellia bacterium
GACTGCGGCCCCGCCGCGGCGCTTCCGCTGGAACTCCGTTTCCGGCCTTTCGAGATGAAGACGTTCCGGATTTCCGCACCGGGCGGCGCGCGGCTTGAAAGCGCGGAAGCGTTGCGGTAGCATTCCGCGCGACCGAACGAAAGGAACGCGACAATGGAAAAGCGCAAGATAACAGTCACGTCGGCACTGCCGTACGCAAACGGCGACATCCACATCGGCCACCTCGTGGAGTACCTGCAGACCGATTTCTGGGTGCGGTTCCAGAAAATGCGCGGCAACGAGTGCGTCTACGTCTGCGCGGACGACACGCACGGCACGCCGATAATGATCCGAGCCCGCAAGGAAGGCCGCTCGCCGGAGGACCTCGTCGCGGAGATGCACGGCCGCCATTCGCGCGACTTCGCCGGCTTCCAGATCGCGTTCGACAACTACTACACGACCAACTCCCCGGAGAACAAGGCGTTCTGCGAGGACATCTACGCCAAGCTCGACGCGGGCGGCGCGCTGCTGCGCGAGAAGGTCGCGCAGCTCTGGTGCCCGCAGTGCGGCATGTTCCTCCCGGACCGTTTCGTGAAGGGCACGTGCCCGCACTGCGGCAAGGAGGAGCAGTACGGCGACTCGTGCGAGCACTGTTCCGCGACGTACTCGCCATCCGACCTCAAGGACGCCCACTGCGCCACCTGCGGCTGCCGCGCGCTCGAAACGCGCGAGACGGAGCACGTGCTCTTCGACCTCGCGAAGTTCAAGGAGTACCTCCGCGGCTGGCTCCCGGAACACACGCAGGCCGACGTCGCGAACAAGCTCCAGGAGTGGTTCGGCGAGGACCAGACGCTCCTGCCGTGGGACATCTCGCGCGACGCGCCGTACTTCGGTTTCGAGATCCCGGGCTACCCGGGCAAGTACTTCTACGTGTGGCTCGACGCGCCCGTCGGCTACCTCGCCTCGCTAAAGAACTGGTGCGACCGCAACGGCCGCGATTTCGCCGGGTACTGGAACGACCCCGCCGCCGAGCGCTACCACTTCATCGGCAAGGACATCGTCCGCTTCCACTGCCTCTTCTGGCCCGCGATGCTCCACGCCGCGGGCTACGAGGGGCCGAGCAAGGTGTTCGTCCACGGCTTCCTCACCGTGAACGGCGAGAAGATGAGCAAGAGCCGCGGCACGTTCGTGCGCGCCCGCACGTACCTCGACCACCTCGACCCCGCGTTCCTGCGCTACTACTACGCCTGCAAGATCAACAACACGACGGACGACATCGACCTCAACCTCGGCGACTTCGTCCAGCGCGTGAACTCCGACCTCGTCGGCAAGATCACCAACCTCGCCTCGCGCGGCGCCCAGATGCTCGGCAAGAAGCTCGACGGCCGCCTCGGCGAGCTCGACGCCGAGGGCCGCGCGCTCGTCGAGGCCTCGCGCGCCCGCGCCGACGCGATCGCAGCGCTCTACGAGGCCCGCAAGTTCTCGCAGGTGCCGGTGGAGGTCTGCAAGCTCGCGGACGCCGCCAACGAGTACTTCGACCGCCACGCGCCGTGGAAGGCGATCAAGGAGGATCCGGAGTCCGTCCGCCCCGTGCTCACCACGGTGCTGAACCTCTTCCGCCTCCTCGCCATCTACCTCTCGCCGATCCTCCCGGTCTACGCCGAAAAGGCGGCCGCGCTCTTCGGCGAAGGCCCGTTCACGTGGGACAGCCTCGGCAAGACCCTCGAAAACGCCCCGATCGGCACCTACGAATACCTCGCGACGCGCGTCGATCCCAAGGC
>JAFUXX010000105.1 GCA_017476965.1 Kiritimatiellia bacterium
TCGGGCCTGCTGCACCTCTCGTACGGGGCCTGAGGCGCCCGGTCAGCCGAGCGACAGGTCGCCCACTATCTTCCAGGAAGCGCCGTCGCGCTCCACGCGCAAGTCGCGCCCGGGAAATTCCCTGGCGAGACCGCTGCGCACGAGCTCCGCGGCCTCCGCCTCGATCGCCTCGCGGTCGGCGGCGGACACGGCCGAGAGCGTCGGCACCTCGGCGCGCAGCACGTAGCCGGGCCCGAGCGCCGAACCGTAACCCGCGGTGTACACCGCGGTCACGCGGAAAATGCCGTCGTACTGGGGGTTCGCGGCCGTACCGTGCGGCGGACGCGCCGGGTGCAAAGGCCAGCGGCCGGCGTGGCGCTCTTCGAGCGCGACGTCGGCCGCGGCGAGGACGCGCCCGAGCGCGTCCTCCCACCTTTCGAGGGCCGTCACGGGTTGGACGGCACCGCCTTGACCCTGTAGAATCCGGCGTCGGCCGAAGGATCGATCTCGAACTCGAACGTGACTTCGAAATCCTCCGTTCCGGCGTCGAGCACGGGCCCCTGATCCGTGACGTCGATGTCCTCGACGGACCCGCCGAGGCTGTCGCGCGCCTCGACGTACCACGAGAAGTCGCCCTCCGCAATCGCGACGCCGTTCGTCACGCGCGCGGTGCACGTGAGGAACATGCGGCCGGATTCGGCGTCCATCTCGATCGCGACGATCTTGAGGTCGGCGAGTTCGGGCGGAGTCGCGGGCTCGACCGGACCGGAGGCGTCGGGCGCGTTCCAGATCGTTTCCTCCTGGCCGCGGTTGTACGCGCCGGGCGAGAAGGAGGAGAGGACGTCCCATTCGAGCGGGAATTCCTCGTCGTCGGTGTCGACCCAGGCGAAAGCGTCGCGGTAGCGGGTGGCGCGGCTGTCGCCGAGGTAGCGGTACCCGGCGTTCACGAAATCGTAGACTTCGGACTGTTCGCGCGCGGCCCAGCAGACGCGGTCCACGTAAGCGCCCATCGAGCGCTTGAGCACGAGCGCGCCGGGCTTGGTGATCGTCCAGTACAGGCCTTCGGGCACCGAGGTGCCGTTCGCCACGGACTCGACGATCTCGTCGGAGAAGAGCTCCTGGTTGCGCTCCGGCACGCCGTACGCGCCGAACACCCAGAAGCCCCAGCCCTTGCCGCCCGCGGCGGAAGCGTCCGCGACGAACGTCGAGCCTGCCGGGACCTCGTTGGTCCAGAGGACGGAGTCTATGAGCGGCAGGTACTGCGCCTGGTCGCGGTCGTGGATTTCGAGCTTCCACCCGCCGATGTCGGCGCCTTCCGGCCCGATGATTTCGACGAACTGCAGCGGCGCGCTTTCGTCGAGGTAGCGCGCGGTGGTCGCCGGCGTGATTTCGTTGAAAAACACGCTGTTGGTCGGGGTGGAGAACACCCAGAAGTGGGCGACGGGCGAATTGGTCGTGCCGAACTGCTTGTTGAGGTCGACCGGCTCGTACCACTCGGGGTTCACGAACTTGAACCCGTTCTGGACGTCGCCCTGCGTTTCGGAGAAACGGTCGCCCACGACGCCGGTGCCGGAGTAGGAGACGCGCGCGCAATACTGCACGACCGTGTCCACCGGGAACTTCGGGATGGCGGCGACAGATTCGTACAGGAACTTGTCTGTCGCGGACGGGAAGAGCTCGATCTGGCCGCGGTCGGTGCGGGTCGGGCGGGGTATGATTCCGCCCCAGGATTCCCAGCCCCACCTGTTGGTGTTGGTCGACCACTCGAGGTACACCTTGATGTCCGTCGGGTTCATGCGGGGGTTCACGAGGCGGACCCGCGCGCGCGTCTCGCTCGTCGAGAGCGGGATGTCGGGGATGAACGAGATGTCGCCGATGTCGATCGACGCGCGGACGGGCTCCGTGACGAGGATGTTGTCCAGCATCACGCGGTTGGCGCCGTTGGTCGCGGTCGAGTAGATGCGCAGCAGGCGGTACTCGTCCTTGAAGAACTCGGCGCTGAAGTACGTCCACTCAGAAGTCGTGATGTTTTCGAGGGCTTCGAGCGCGGCGACCTGTTCCTCGTACGTCTCGGAATCCTTGGAGAGGTCGTCCTTCGTGAGCGTCACCCAGTTTTCGTCGGGCGTCGTGGTCGCGCGGGCGACCTGGAGCGAGAGTTTCGCGGGCGCGCCGGCGTTGTCCGGCGAAGCGCGGTACCAGAAGCTGATTTCGCCGACGCCCGTCTCGATGGACGGCGTCTGGATGTTCGGCTGGTGGTCGGAGAACTCGATGCCGTTCAGCGTGTCGCGCGAGTAGGAGTCGTTGAGGACGGCGCTGCGGTACGAGGCCGCGAGGTCGGAGTAGCCGTCGAACTTGAGCTTGCGGTTCTTCGGGAACGTGGACACGAGCACGTTGTACGCCTCCCACGAGCTGTCGCCCGCGTTGGGGTAGTCCGTCGCGCGCAGGCTGGCGATCAGCATGCGGCCGAGGCGGTTGGTGCCGTTTTCCGCGTAGGGCAGCGGCTGGATGCGGAGGCGGCCGGACACGTTGGTGAGGCACGGCACGTAGCACGACTCCGAAACGCCGGCTGCGTTCGTCGTCGCGTAGAGCGGGGTCCAGCTCGCGCCGCTTTCGTCGACGAGGCCGACCTGGAACGCGACCGGCCAGGTCTCGACGCGGTAGCGGAACGTGATGTCGCCCACGCCGTTGCCGATCATGAGCGGCGTCTCGACGTACTGCTCTTCCGTAGAGGGCGCGCGCGTGAGGTCGAGCTCGAACTTCATGCCCTCGCGGCCGTCCTGCACGATGGCGGCGTTGTGGCCGCGCCACGGGGCGCTGGCCAGCACGTCGGCGTCGGTGCCGTAGTCGCGGTTGGAGTCGTAGACCTCCTGCCCGTGCCAGGCGGAGCAGGAAAGGTTGTCCACCACGAGCGAACCGCCGGAGACGTTGCCGGCGCCGTCGCCGGAAAGCGCTTCGACGCAGATGTAGGAATCGTCCCAGAAGTGCATCGGGAAGGCCATCTCGGTCCAGCCGAAGCCCGAGACCTTCACGACGGAGTCGGAGAGGCGGGAGTTGGGCACGGCCTTGTGGTCCTTCCATTCGTCCCACTCTTCGTCCCAGTCGGCCCCGCCGTACGGCACCGGGGCGAGGAAGTCGGCCGCCTCGGCTTCGCCGGAGCGGTAGACCTTGACGCGGAAGTACGCGGACGGCGCCTTGCGCTGCAGCGTGACGAGCTTGTTGGGATCGGCGGTGCCCGTGGCGGTGGCCCTGCCGAAGGTCCACGGCGAAACCCAGCCGTACGACTCGCGCACGCCGAGGTCCCACGACGGCGAATCGGAAAGCGAGATCGTCTTGTACGCCTCGCCCCTCGACTGGTCGCCGGGCATCGCCGTCGTCGTCGTGTCGAACATGAGCGGGACGATCACCGAATCCGTGTCGCGCGTGTTCA
Organism: Kiritimatiellia bacterium; assembly: GCA_017476965.1. GTDB lineage: Bacteria > Verrucomicrobiota > Kiritimatiellia > RFP12 > UBA3636 > UBA3636. Next base: position 3,407 of record JAFUXX010000105.1, read on the forward strand.
CGCCGGGCAGGCCGCCGGTGACGCTTGTCGAGTAGTTGTTGCGCGTGATGGCGGAGCCGATCTGCGAGCCGACGGAGGAATCCTTGGCGCCGCTGTACATCTTCGCTTCGGCGTTCACGGTCGAACCGCTGGTCGTCAGCTTGAGCGTGACGTAGTCGTTCGCCGAGAGTCCGCCGGAGGCGTTGGTCGTCGCTCCGAGAACGGTCTCCACGCCGTTTTCGAACGCGATCAGCTCGAGCTTGCGCCCCGGCACGAGATTGACGTTGTTGTTGTTGGCGGACGTCATGATGGAAGAGAGGCGCGCTTCGAAGTAGCTGCCGGAGTTCTTCCAATAGCCGATCGCCGAGACGGCGGGGTTGCCGGCGTCGACGGTCCCGCGGTTCTTGACCCACGCGCCGACGAGGTAGTTGTTGGTGACCGTGGCGTCGGAGAACACCGCGATGCGGTCGTCGTCGGAAGACGCGCGCGCGCGGAGCCTGAAGGTGTCGCGGCCGGCGCCGCCGTTGTACGCGCCGGTTTCGCGCGTCGTCTGGAGCGTGCCCTGGCGGCCCGGCATCGTGGAGAGGCGGATCGCCTTGTTGCGCATGAGCAGGCCGGTTTCGAGGAGCGTGTTGGTGTTCTGCTCTTCGACGAACCACGCGTTGCGCGCCACGAGGCCGCCCCAGTACGTGGATTCGGTCGCCATCGCGGAAAGCGAGGGACGCATCGGGGCGGCCTGGATGTTTTCGAACCAGGGCCAGTAGCCCTCGGAGAACGTCGTCGGCTGCAGGAGCGTGGAATCGACCTCGTACGTCGTCGTGCCGTACAGGCCGAAGGAACGCGAGTACGCGGCGTCGTCCGCCTGCCAGTCGTTGAAGTCCTGCCACGCGGCGCGGCGGATCTGGTAGTCGCCCGTGAGAGTGTTGAAGCGGAATACGAGGAAGCCCACGTAGTCGATCTGCACGCGCACTGGCGCCCAGACGTCCTCCTCCCCGAGTTCCGCGTCGGACCGCACGATCGTCGCCGCCATCGGCGGGTTGATCTCGCTGTCGGACTGGTTGACCTGCCCCCAGTGGAAGGCGGAGAGGTCGGAACCCGCGCCGTGGATGTAGTCGGCCGCGTCTTCGTCCTCCGGCCAGTACGCCGTGGAGACGATTTCGAGGTTGGCGTCGATCGCGTTGGTGACGTAGATGACGGCCTGCCACGTGTAGTCGCCCACGAGCTGCATGTCGTAGGCGTCGGCGAGGCGGGAAGCGCCGCCGGAAAGGTTGTCCTCCGGCACGACGCGCATCGTGTCGTACAGCGAGCGGAAGCGGCGGACGCCGTCCGCGGCGCGCAGGGCCTTGTACTCGTACGCGAGGCCTTCGGGGGCGCTTTCCCAGTCGTCGGAGTTTTCGACCGGGTAAGAGCCGTCGTTCACCGCCTTCGGCCAGTTGCCGGAATCGAGGTTCTTGAGGTCGAACAGGTGCGAAAGGTCTTCGCCCGAAGAGACGTACGCGTAGTACGCCTGGTGCTTGCCGTTCTGGTAGTTCGCGGCGAAATCGCGGTTGTACGCGGGGCTGCGCGATTCGTTCACGAGACCGTCCGGGCGCACCCACTTGGCGAACGACGCCTCGTTGGCCACGCCGGTCGAATACGCATGGCCGGCAATCGAGGTCTGGATCGCGGAGTCGTACGCGAACGTCGCGGCGCGGCCGGTGAAGTCGACGCGGTACATGTACTCGAAAATTCCCGAATCGAGCGCCGGCAGCGTGCACGCGTACGTCCCGTCGCCGGTTTCGGCCCAACCGAGGACGTTCGTCATGAGGGTCTCGGTCCACTCGCCTTCGTTGAGGCGCCACACGAGCCGGGCCGTGACGTCCGCAACCGGAGCCGAGTCCCACTTGTTCGTCACGTGGACGCGGAACGACACCGGATCGGAAATCGACGGGTAACCGGGGGTGTAGTCGAGCGCGTCGGCGACCACGTCCACGTCCGGCGCGATGGGGGTGATGGCGATGTCGGAGATTTCGATGCGGTTCTGGTTTTCCCACTCGGTGATGTCGGATGCGGCGGGAGCCGACGTGCCGTCGACTATAGTCCGCTCGAACACGTTGCCGTTGTAGAACTGCAGGTAAAGATTTTCGTCGAGGTTGCAGACGAGCCGGAACTGCGTCCATTCTGCGCCCGCGGGAACGGCCACCGTCTCGACCGTCTCGTAGCCGGTGGCGGCCTTGGTACTGGCCTGGACGTCGAGCGACGCGCTCTCGAACCCGTTGGTGCCGTTGGGATAGCGCGCCTTGAACCAAATCGTGCCGATTCCGGCGAATGCCTCGTTGGAGCGCATGTAGGAATAGTTCGAGGCCCTGCCGTTGGTCCCGAGCACGCGGGGCGGCAGTTCGAGCGAGTGCGTGCCGACCTGGTGCGTGATGTAGGAGGCCCTCCACTTCGAGTCGTTCATCACGCCGGCGGCTTTGCGCCCGTTCGGGCTCGTCCTCCAGTACGAATCCGCGGTGAGAACGGTGAAGTCCGGATGGCGCAGCGCGCCGAGGTCGTCCGTCACGGTGTAGGAGTATTCCCCGGAAACCGCGGTTTCGCCGGAGTCGTCTTCCGCCACCACGGACCATGAAACGGCCCCGGCTCCGATCACGGGCATCGTGGCCGACCAGCTCGTGCCCGAGCCGGTCATGGGGATCATGACGTCCGTCATCGCCGCCGGCTCCCCGCCGGAAACGTACGCCCCCTGCTTGAACTCGACCCACGCGCGGGCGGCGCCGGAAACTGTCGCCGTGACGGCCGGGGCCGCGTATGCGTCGAAAGTTGCCGGGGAAGAAGCGGACGAAGGATCGGCGCCGCCGATCCTCACGGCCGAAATCTGCGGCGCGGCCGACGCGACGGCGGCCGACGCGAGGGCCAGGACGAATGTCGTGAAACGGTTGTTCATTGCGGGAAACGGAAGGCTGTGTTCTTTCCTTTTCGCGGAGGCGGCCACACGGGAGCGCGCCGCGCGCGTGGCGAGGATAGCACATCGCGGAAAATCGCACAATTCAAAATTCGCGCTTGACACGCCGGGGGCCGGACGGCTATCATGGCGCCGCCGGACGGGTTCGGGCGACCAAGGCCCCTTCTCCGCATCGGCAAAACCAGCAACACCAAGGACAGATACATGAAATACCAGAATTTGGCCGCAATCGCGGCCGCGACAGGAGCGCTTGCCATCGGTTCGGCGGCCGACACGGTCACCGAATGGTGGGACGTGGACTTCGAGTCCGCCGCGGAAGGCGAGTTCGAACTCTCGCTCGCCGTTGACGGCGGAACCTTCACAAAGGAGAACGAAAACGACAAGTCCGCCGTCTACGCCTTCTCGGCAGAAGACGCCGAGAAGTACGACGAGACCGACGGCAAGGCCCTGAACCTCAACACCGAAGGCAGCACGCTCACGTTCCAGCCTTCCGTCACTTCGAGTTCCGCGACCCAGACCGTCGTCGATGCCGACGTCTGGTTCGTCGGCGCCGAGAGCGATCCCGCGTCCGGCAGTTTCGACAGCGAGGGCGACGTGCAGGTCGCCGTCTACCTCAAAGTCACGGACGACGAGAGCGTCGCGCCCGAGCTCATGGCGTATTCGTACGACGACGGTGTCAGCGAATTCAAGAGCCTGCCCAACGCCGCCTCGTTCGAGTTTGCCGACAAGTCCTGGTACCACATCCAGATTCTCGTCGACCGCACCGCGAAGACCGCGACCTACAAGGTCGGGGCCAAGGGTTGCGCCGAGGCGGAGCTCGTCAATCTCGGCACGCTCCCGCTCGCCAACAGCAACGGCACGGTCGATCCCGTCAGCGAGGTCGGTTTCCGCGGCACCGGCATGGTCGACAACTTCGTCGGCAAGCAGATCGAGGTGTCGACGCTCGAGCTCCAGTATCTCGCCAAGGCGTACGACGTCGACGGCGCCGAAATCGAAGATTTCCTCACGCTCGATCCTTCCTCCGACTCTACCATCACGGCCGTCATTCCTGGCTTCGACAGCACCGAAGCGCCCCTCGTCAGGGTCAAGGTCTACGCCGCCGACGGCTCTGTTGCCGGAAACTACGCGACCGTCGTCGACGCGGAGAACGGCACGGTCGAGATCGAAGAACTCGAACTCGGCCCCGACTACGAACTCAGTCTTGACATCGACGTCTCGTCCTTCGTCGAAAACGAAGAAGGCGGCCTCGTGCTCGAGCTCTTCTACGGCACCGATCCCGACGCCGTCGAGCCCGGCGAGTTCCCGACCCAGGAAGAGTTCGCGACGGCCATGGCCGAAGCCGGCCTCGCCATCGATCCCGACGCCGAGGAAGGCTTCGTGGTGACGTTCGAAGCCCCGTACGCCGGCCAGTACAAGCTGCAGTACTCCGCCACGCCCAACGGCCCGTTCGCGGACGAAGCCGGCGAAGGCGCTGCCGCCACGGCCGAAGCCGCGGGCGATCAGGTGAAGCTCGTCGGCGACGCCGCGCAGGACGCCCGCTTCTTCCGCGTCAAGCTCTACGAGTAAGGTCGCGAGACCTCTCCCGCCGGGATTCCGGCGGGATCCGCAAATCCGCCGCCCCCGGTCCGGGGGCGGCGTTTTTTGTTGTTGAAAATCGCGGCTTTCCGCGTAAAATCCGGCGTTCTACGAAAAAAACAACGCAAACTCCGGAAAGATTCTCCAAAGTGAAAGCTTTCACAGATCTGCCCTTCGTCCGCGACTTCGTCCGCCTCTGCTCCATCGGGGACGCCCAGGGTTTCCACGAACGCAACGGCGGCAACCTCACCTACCACCTGACCGCGGCCGACGTGAAGGCCGCCAAAGCCGTTCTCAAGGGTCGCAAGCCCGGCCCGTGGGAGGACGTGGAACTCACGAAGGACGTCGCCGTGCCGTCATTCGCCGGCGAATGGTTCCTGGCCACAGGGTCCGGCAAGTTCTTCCGCAACGTCGCGTACGATCCCGAAAACTCGTTCGCGCTCTGCGAGCTGGACGAAACGGGCTCCAGATACCGCGTCCTCTGGGGGCTCGCGGGCGGCGGACGCCCGACGTCGGAGTTTTCGAGCCATCTCATGAACCTCGCCGTGAAGGACCGCGTCTCGGGCGGCAAGGTCCGCGTGATCTACCACGCCCACCCGGCCAACCTCATCGCGATGACCTACGTCTGCCCGCTCGACGACAAGTCGTTCACGCGCGCGCTGTGGAACACGATGACGGAATGCCCGGTCATCTTCCCGGAGGGCGTTGGCGTCGTGAAGTGGATGGTTCCCGGCGGCCGCGAAATCGCCGTGAAGACGTCCACGCTGATGGACAGGCACTCCGTCGTTGTGTGGGCGCACCACGGGCTTTTCTGCGCGGCCGACACGTTCGACAACGCGATGGGGCTCATGGAGACCGTCGAGAAGGCGGCCAAGATCTACATGCTCGTGCTTGCATCCGGCCGCAAGCCCGTTTCGGGCATAACGCCGAAAGGGTACCGCGCGATCGCGAAGCGCTATTCGGTCGACATCCCCGAAAAGTACCTTTGACCGCGGATCTCCGCGCCCGGAGCCCCGGGCGCGGGGGTCGCGCGGGGATCAGTCCGCCGCGAGTTCCGGGAAGCGCTTCGAAAGACGGCCCGCGAGCCACGGCGTGACGCCTCAGGCGGAGCGCAGGTCGGCGTAGTCGGCGAGCGCCGTCCCCGCGCCGGGGCGGCTCACGCGGACCGCGCGGATCATGACGTTGCGAGCCGTGGCCTCTGGTTCCACGAACTCCACGACGGACGCCCTGTAGCCGGCGACGCGGAGAATCTGGGCGCGAAAGGCGTCCGTGAGGATGTCCGCCAGCCGCTCGCGCAGTATGTTGTTGCGCAGCACGGCCTGGTGCGGGTGCAGCCCCGGATCGAGCGATTTCTGCAGCTCGTGCTGGCAGCACGGCGCGGAGAGGATCGCGCGCGCGCCGCGTTCGATTCCGAAGGCGATCGCTTCGTCCGTCGCCGTGTCGTACGCGTGGAGCGACAGCACGGCGTCCGGGGCGGCGGGCGGTTCGTAGGCGGCGATGTCCGCGAGCGCGAACGAAGCGCCGTCCGCATCCCAGCCTAGCGTTTCGGCCGTGCGGCGGCAGAACGCCACGACCTGCTCCTTGCGGTCCACGCCGCAGAGCCGCACTTTCATCCCGCGCGACGCTTCGAGGTACGCCTTCGCGGCGAAGGAGAGGTACGCCTTGCCGCAACCGCAGTCCACGATGCAGAACGGAGCGTCCGCGCCCTTGCGGGCCGGGAGTTCGTCTATCGCCGCGTCGAGCAGCGACAGGAACTGGTTCACCTGGCGGAATTTCGCCTGCATGGAAGGCTTCACGCCGCCGCCGGGCGCGGAAAAGCCGAGCGCCAGCATCAGCGCCGAGGAGTCGAAGCGCGAGAGCGGGTAGTCCTTGGCGCGGTCGTGGCCCGCCGCCGCCGGGCCGGGGCATGACCCGGCGCA
>JAFUXX010000106.1 GCA_017476965.1 Kiritimatiellia bacterium
CCCGTCGTCACCTGACACCGCCCATGTTCGCGCTTCCGAAAGGCCCTTGCAATTCCCCTGCAAGGGCCTTTCTTTTTCGCCTCTACTTCCTCAAAATCCCGAAATAATTGCAAATCGTCCCAAATCGCGCTGCAAGATACAAGGCGGCACCGCCGCGGCCCGAGGCGGCGCTCCCAGGGCGACACTCCTTTGTGGGCGCTGCCGAATTGCGTCGCGCCGGCGGTGCCGGCGAGTAGCGCGGCTTCTTCGTACTCTTCGGCGCTTTCGGTTTCGCGCTGGAGCGGCGGCATGTCGCCGCGGAGGTAGAGGGCGAGCGTGGCGTATTCGCTTGCGCGCTGGATCGGATCGTTGTGCAGGTCGAAGAAGCGCATCGGCAGCGATCCTGGCGCTTCGACGCCCTGCTTGGTGTGGCTCCAGGCGAAGCGCCAGATGCCGCTCCAATTCTGGAGCGAGGCGAACGCGCCCACTACGAGGCCGCTCGCGGCGCTGGCCGCGCGGTACCCGTTTTCGCGGCGGCTCTTCGACATGCGCTTCCGGGAAGCGACCGGACACAGCGTGCTCGACGAAATCCTGCACGTGCGCATGGAAATGGCGTTCACGCTGCTGTCGCGCACGAAGACCGCGATAGGCGCGATCCCCGCGATGTGCGGCTTCGGCTGCGAAAGCGACCTGGACATCCTTTTCCGCAAGCGCCACGGCGTGTCGATGCGCACCTGGCGCAAGAGGAACGTCTGGCAGCCGGCACCGCCCCGGCGGACCCAGGCGTGACCGCCCGGCGACCCCCCCGGCGGGATTTTGCCGTTGACAAGAACCCGGGCGGGAGAATAATCGGGGCGGCGGCGGACGCCCGCCGCGAACCCGGTCCCGAAATCGCAAAGACGATGAACAACCAGATCTGGATCATGACGAGCGCGTTCCCGCGCCTCACGTTCGAACAAGTGGCCGAAAAGGCCCGGGAAATCGGCGCACAGGGCATGGAGCTGTGCGTCTTCCGCCGCGACGGAACGCGCCGCGACCACGTGGCGACGCACCTGCCGTACGAGAACTTCTCGCGCGACGACGCCGCCCGGCTCCTCGACTTCCTCGGCGAAGCGAAGCTCCGCGTCTCCCTCGGCGCGTACGACAACCTCATCGGCGGCGATCCCGCCGAACGGGTGAAAAACCAGAACCACATCCTGCGCCTCGTCCGCATGGCGCACCTGCTCGGCGGCGACGCGAACGACGTCGTCGTGGGCACGTTCGTGGGGTGGAACGCCGAGCTCGGCGCGCAGGACGGCGGGTTCGAAAAGAACCTCGAACTCTACAAGAAGGTGTTCGGGCCGATCGTGAAGTACGCCGAAAGCCTCGGCGTGACCATAGTCTACGAAAACTGCCCGATGGAGGGCTGGCGCCCCGCCACCGCGCCCGACACGATCAACAACCTGCCCTGCACCCTCGCCGCGCGCAAGCTCATGTACGCGCTCGTGCCGAGCGACGCGCACGGGGAGACCTACGACCCGTCGCACGACGTCTGGCAGCACATCGACCCTTCCGAAGTCGTCAAGGCGAGCGACATGAAACGCATCCGCCGCGTCCACATCAAGGGCACGCGCTGCTTCGCGAACGACGCCGCCTCGATCCACTGGGGCCGCCTCTACCCGCAGCAGACCGTCGATCCGGAGCTCGCGGCGAAGGCCGGCGTGCCGATCCCGGCGAACGAATGGGACCGCCACCACTACGAGCCGCGCGTGCCGGGCTTCGGCGGCAGCGACTCGATGGACTGGAGCAAGTTCCTCGAAACGCTCATGGCCCGCGGGTTCGACCGCCCGTTCGCGATCGAGAACGAGGGATGCAACTCCTCCCACACCGGGAACCTCGGCGCCACCGTGCAGGGCTTCAAGGCCGCGGTCCTCAACACCGCCCCGGTCGTGTGGCCCCTAGGCGAAAACGGCTACGCCTACGACGAGAGCCGCCTGCCGCCGCTCGCCCCGGCCCCGGCCGCGGACGTGCCCGTCGTCACGATGGACGACCTCGCCTGAGCTTTGCCGAAAACGCGAAAAGGAAACAAAACGCAATGGCCTTCAACCACGTCACCAAGATCGACGACCTCGTCCCCGTCCGCAACGTGCTAGCCAGCCTGTTCGACAAGACGGGCGTGGAAGACTTCGCGAAGGGGCTTCTCGAAACCTGCCCCGGAGTGCGCTTCTTCAGCACGGGCGGCACCTACAAGGCGCTCGCCGCCGCGCTGGGCGATGCGGCCAAGGACCGCCTCGTGCAGGTCTCCGACTACACCGGGCAGCCGGAAATGCAGGGCGGCCTCGTGAAGACGCTCGACTTCAAGATCTACCTCGGCCTCCTCGGCGAGCACTACAACGACGCGCACCAGGCGGACCTCGCCCGCACCGGCGCCGTCGAGATCGACATGGTCGTCGGCAACCTCTACCCGTTCCAAAAGGTCGCCGCGCAGCCCGGGGTTTCGCCGGAAGACTGCCGCTCCAACATCGACATCGGCGGCCCGTGCATGATCCGCGCCTCCGCCAAGAACTTCATCCGCGTGGCGTCCGTGACCGACACCGCCGACTACCCCGCCCTGCTCTCCGAGCTGCGCGCGACGGGCGGCAGGCTCTCGCTCGCGACGCGCTTCCGCCTCATGAAGAAGGCGTTCGCCCACACCGCGGCGTACGACGCGGCCATCGCCGCGCACTTCGGCGCGATCGGGTCGCTGGACGGCGTCTACGGCTTCGCCGACGCCCGGTAATCCGGTTTTTCTTGCCTTGAAAGGCCGCGGAGGGTAGAATCCGGTCCCGGACGCGCCCTCCGCGCCCGTCAAAGTCACCCACAACAGATCCTGCAACGATGAAAAACTTCTTCCGCGCGGCGCCTTTCGCCGCCCTCGCGGCCGCCGCCCTGCTTTCCGGCTGCGGCAAGTCCGGAGATTCCGGCAAAATCCGCATGATCACCGAGGCCACGTTCCCGCCCTACGAGTTCCGCGAAGGCACCGAGGTCGTCGGCATCGACGTGGAAATCTGCAAGGCCGTCGCCGCCGCGCTCGGCAAGGAGCTCGCGGTCGAGGACGTGGAGTTCGACTCCGTGCTCCCCTCCCTCATCGCCAACAAGGCCGAGCTCGCCGCCGCCGGCATCACGGTCAACGAAGACCGCAAGAAGATGGTGGACTTCTCCGACCCCTACGTCGAGACGGGCATCGTCGTGATCTCCGCCAAGGCCGCCCCGGTCAAGGGCGCGGACGACGCGAAGGGCAAGCGCATCGGCGTCCAGAACGGCACCACCTCCGCCGACTGGTGCGTCGAAGTCCTCGGCCAGGAGCCCGACCGCTTCGATTCGCCCGCCAGCGCGTTCGCCGCGCTCAAGGCCGGCAAGATCGACCTCGTCGTCGCGGACGTCGACCCCGCCGAGAACCTCGTGAAGGGCGAAGACGCCTACGGGATCACCTCCGAGCCGCGCTTCCTCACCTCCGAGTCCTACGCCGTCGCGATCAAGAAGGGCCAGCCCGAGCTGCTCGCCGTGATCAACAAGACGATCGCCGAGCTCAAGGCTTCCGGCCGCCTCGACGAAATCTTCGCCGAGTTCAAGGCCAAGGCCGACGCCCTCGTCGCCTCCGAAGAGGAGTAGCAAAGCCCCATGCCGCTTTCCGTCGCCGCCGTGGCCCCGTTCGCCGGCCTCGCTTCCTGGTGGAGCGAGCAGAGCGAGAATTTCCGCATCTGCTTCGTCAAGAACGACAGGTGGATGTACATCACGAACGGCCTCGGGCGCACGCTGGAAGTGGCGCTCTGCGCGGTGCTGCTCGGCGCCGCGCTGGGCTTCCTCGTGGCGATAATCCGCGCCACGCACGACAAGCACGGGCGGCTGCGCCTTCTCGACGCAGTCGCCCGCGTCTACATCACCGTGATCCGCGGCACGCCCATGACGGTGCAGCTGCTCATCGCGTACTTCATCGTATTCTCCAACCTCAACGACAAGGTCCTCGTGGCGATCCTGGCGTTCGGCGTGAACTCCGGCGCCTACGTGGCCGAAATCATCCGCGCCGGCATCACGTCGATCGACGACGGCCAGATGGAGGCCGCGCGCTCGCTCGGCCTCTCCTACGCGCAGGGCATGTGCAAGGTCGTCCTCCCGCAGGCGGTCCGCAACATCCTGCCCGCGCTCGGCAACGAGTTCATCGTCATGCTCAAGGACACGTCGATCGCGTCCTTCATCGGTCTCGACGACCTCGCGCGCGGCGGCTCGATCATCCGCTCGCAGACCTACCAGGCGTACATCCCGTTCCTCGCGGTCGCCGCGATATACCTCGTCCTGGTGATGGCGTTCTCCAAGCTGCTCGGCAAGCTGGAGAAGCACCTGCGCCGCACTGGCGCCACCGCGTAGACGCGGCGCGCCGCGCCGCCCGATTGCCGCCGGCCGCGGCGCGCCGGAGCCTTAGAGAAGCTCCAGCAGTTCGTCCATCTCCGCGTCCGTCCCGATCGAGATGCGGAGGTGGTCCGCCAGCTCGGGGGAGTCCGCGAAACGGCGCAGCAGGAAGCCCCTGTTGCGGACGCGCGCCTGGAGTTCCGCCGCCGACGGGCCGTCGGCCGGGGGCTTGCACCAGACGAAATTGGTGCAGGAGGGAGTCACGTCCCAGCCCTTGCGGACGAGCCCCGCGGCGAACCTGTCGCGCGTGGCCGCGATCTTGCGGACGTTGGCCAGCATCCAGTCCGGGTCCGAGAGCGCGGCCTCGGCGACGGTCTGCGCCAGCCAGTCCACGTTGTACGAATCCTTGACCTTGTAGAGCGCGTCCACGAGCGCCGCCGGGCCGAGCAGGACGCCGACGCGCAGCCCCGCGAGCGACCACGCCTTGGAGAAAGTGCGCGAAACGACGACGTTCCGCTCCTCGAACGCGAGGCGCACGCAGTCGCGGCCGGCGAACGGGGCGTACGCTTCGTCCACGAGCAGGACGGACGGCGCGAGCGCGCGCGCGAACGCGCGCACCGCCTCGACGCCGAACGCGGTGCCTGTCGGGGCGTTGGGGTTCACGAGGCAGAAGAGGTCCGGCCGCGGCTCCGGGACGCGCAAGGCGGCGAGCGCGGCGTCGTCCCGCGGCAGCGGGACCTTGCACAGCGGGGCCTCGCGTATCGCCGCGAGCACCGGGTAGAGCGAATACGACGGGTCGAACACCCCGACCGGCGCGGCGTTGCGGGTGAACACGTCGACCGCGAGGCGCAGCACTTCGTCCGAACCGTTGCCCACGAAAACGTTTTCGCCCTTGCAGCCGTGGCGGCGCGCGAGCAGGTGCCGCAGGTGGTTGCACCCGGGGTCCGGATAGCGGCGCAGCAGCGACGCGTCGAACCCGCGCAGCGCCTCTTTCACCTTGGGAGAAGGCGGGTACGCGTTTTCGTTCGCGTTGAGCTTGACGAGGCGCTTGAGCTTCGGCTGTTCGCCCGGAACGTAGGGCGCGAGCGCTTGGACTGACGGTCGGATCATTTTCCCCTCCGCGTACGGAACGCGGCGGATACTACCAGAGCCGGGCCGATTCTTGCAATCGGGCCCGCGTTCTGGCACAATTCGCCCCGTCCTCCGCGAACCTGCGGGGGTTGGAAAAAAGGACAGCCGGGCATGGCCGAAGAACTCCAGTCGCTGCTAGACAGAATCCGCGCGGAAGGCGTCGAAAAGGCGAACGCGCGCGCCGCCGAAATAACCGCCGAGGCGGAGAAAAAGGCCGCCGCGATCGTCGCGGATGCGGAAAAGAAGGCCGCCGCGGCCGTCGCCGCCGCGCGCGAGGAGGCGGACACCTTGCG
>JAFUXX010000107.1 GCA_017476965.1 Kiritimatiellia bacterium
CTGCGTCGTCTTGCCGCTGCCCGTTTCGCCGCACACGACGACGACCTGGTTCTCGCGCACCGCGCGCGCCAGTTCCGCGCGGTACGCGAAAACCGGAAGTTCCGCGGCCCCGCCGGGGCCCGGCACGTCGTGGTCTCCGCCGTCCATTGCGGCGCGGATTCTCCCACGCCCCGCCCTCGCGGTCAACCTTCCCCGCCGCGCACGGCGCATGCGCTTTATTTCCGGTGCGGAATGGGGTAGGATTCGCGCCCATGAACGACAAGAATGCAGACGGTTCCCGCCCCGCGGGCTCGCTGGCCGACGAAATTTCGGCCCTTCTCCGCGCAGGCTTCGCGGCGGCGTTTCCCGGGTGCCCCGAAACGGAGGCCGCAGGGCGCGCGGCGCCGTCGTCCAAGCCCGGCTTCGGCGACTTCCAGTGCTCCGGCGCGATGCAGCTCGCGCGCGCGCTGCGCATCCCGCCGCGCGCCGTGGCCGAAAAGGCCGTCGCCGCCATGCCGGCCTCCGGCCTCGTCGAAAAGGCCGAGGTCGCCGGCCCGGGCTACGTGAACGTCACCGTCCGCCCCGAAGCCCTCGCCGCACGCGCGGCGGCTATCGCGGAGGACCCCGCCGGCGGCGTTCCCCAGACCGGCCGCGGCAAGACCGTGGTGGTGGACTACTCCAGCCCCAACGTCGCCAAGTCCATGCACGTCGGCCACATCCGCTCCACCGTGATCGGCGCGGCCATAGTGAACCTCTACCGCGCGCTCGGCTACGAAGTCGTCGGCGACAACCACATCGGCGACTGGGGCACGCAGTTCGGGATAATCATCAAGGGCTGGCGCGAGTTCGTCGACCGCGAAGCCCTCGCGCGCGACCCCGTCGCCGAGCTCGAACGCATCTACAAGGAGAGCAACGCCCGCGCAAAGGACGACCCGGAGTGGATGACCGCCTGCCGCATGGAAACCGTGAAGCTGCAGAGCGGCGACCCGGAGAACCGCGCGCTCTGGCAGGACTTCATCCGCATGTCCCGCCACACGTTCGACGAAATCTACGCCCGCCTCGGCATTTCGTTCGAGACGACGCGCGGCGAAAGCTGGTACCAGCCGCAGCTCGCGCCGATGGTGGAGCGCCTCGTCGCCGCCGGGCTCGCCAAGGAAAGCCGCGGCGCGATCGTCGTGGACCTGCGCGATTTCGACCCGGCCGCCGCCGCGGAGTCGCGCAAGGCCGTGGAAACAGCGCTCGCGAAGGGCGACGAAGAGAGCGCCGCGCGCGAGGACGGCAAGTGGATCTGCATCGTCCGCAAGGAGGACGGCGGGTTCAACTACAACACGACCGACCTCGCCACGATGGAGACGCGCCAGAAGGACTACGCCCCGGCCAAGATCGTCATCGTCACGGACGACAGGCAGATTCCCCACTTCAAGCAGCTCTTCGCCATCAGCGCCAAGCTCGGGCTCGTCTCCCCGGAGACCGAAACCGTCCATGTCGCGTTCGGCACGATCACGGACGCCGACGGCCACCCGTTCTCCACACGCAAGGGCGGTATGCCGAAGCTCAAGGAGCTGCTCGACGAAGCCGCCGCCCGCGCGCTCGCCATCGTAAAGGAGAAGAACCCCGACCTGCCCGAAGCCGAGGCTTCCGCCCTCGCGGAGGCGATCGGCATCGGCGCCGTGAAGTACTCCGACCTGGCCATGGACCCCGCCACGACGATCCGCTTCTCGTGGGACTCGATCCTCTCGCTCCAGGGCAACTCCGGGCCGTACCTCCAGTACGCGCACGCGCGCATCCGCTCGCTTCTCGCCAAGTACGCCGCCGCGTTCCCGGGTGAGGACTGGCGCTCCGCCCCCGCGGCCTGCGCCGAGCCGCTCGAGCGCGCCCTCGCCCGCCGGATCGTCGCCTATCCCGAAACCGTCGCCGCCGCCGCCGCGAAGTGCAAGCCGTCCGTCCTCGCCGATTACCTGTACGGCCTCGCCCAGGACTACAGCGCGTTCTACCAGGCCCTCCCCGTGCTCAAAGCCGGCGACCCGGCAGCGCGCGCCGGCCGCGCCCGCCTCTGCGGCGCCGTGGCCGAGGTGCTCAAGCGCGGACTCGCCCTCCTCGGCATCAAGGCGCCCGACAGGATGTAGCCTGTGCAAGGCCCGTTCGACTCGCACTGCCACTTCGACCCCGGCGACGACGCCCCCGCGATC
>JAFUXX010000108.1 GCA_017476965.1 Kiritimatiellia bacterium
GCAGCGCGCGCGCGGCCTTGGCCCGCTCCGCTCCGCGCGGGAGCCAGGCGCGGTCGAGGGTGTCCTCCGGGATTTCCAGCAGGCGCGCGCGGACTCCGGGTTCCGCGGCGGCGTCGTCCAACGCGGCGGACATCGCGGAAAACAGCGCTTCCGCAGCATCCGACTGCACTGCGGCGCCGCCGCAAGCGGCCTTCGTCGCGGCGTCGCACAGCTCGCGGAACGCTTCCACGCGGCCGACGGGGAACGGCGAGACGCGCGCCGCGAGGGCGAGCGATCCAAGCGTCGCCGTTTCGTCGCGGATCGTGCCGTAAAACGGCAGTCCGGAATTCCAGTCGAGGAACGCCGGCGTTTCGGGCACGTTTTCGAAGACGAACGTTTCTTCGGGCTTGGAAAGCACGAGGAGGCGGTCGACGGACTTCATCGCGGCGCCGTCGTGCGACACGCCGCGCACGCGGAGCGGCACGACGAACGGCCTGTCGGACGAGCCGCAGCGCGTCTGGCGGAGAGTGGCTTCGAGGCGGCCGGTCGCGGGGTCGTGTTTCCAGGAGGCGCGGATGCGCGGATACCCCGTCGTGAAAAGCCATTCGCGGAAAAACGCGCCGAGCCCGGGCTCCTCGACGTTTTCCACTCCGAAAGCGCGGAGCAGGTCGCCGGTGTTCACGTTGCCGCCGGCGTGGCGGGCGAAGTAGCCGCGCATCGCGTTTTCGTACTTTTCGCGGCCGAGCCATTCGCGGAGCATTCCGAGGACTTCGGGCGCCTTGTCGTACGTGACGCCGTCCACGACGTCGTCCGGAGAATCGAACCCGTCTCGCACGATGGGGAAGCACGCCGCCGCGCCTTCCTCCTGCGCGAGCGGACCCCGCATCGGGTCGCGGATGCCGTCGAGCTGGTCGAGCCTCGCGTACGCCGCGCCGAACCGCGCGGCCTGGTACGCCTGCTCGACGGTCACGGTGTACGCTTCGTTGAGCCACATGTCGAACGGCGTTTCCATCGTGACGTCCGAGCCGCAGTGGCTGTGCTCGAACTCGTGGACTATCACCCCGAACGCGTAGAAGACGCGGCGGTCCGGGGTCCATTCGTCCAGCATTGCCGCTTCGGTGACAATCGTCGTGTTGCCGACGTTTTCCATGCCGCCGAAGTTGGACTTCTCCATGCAAATCGTGCGGTAGCACTCGCGCCCGTACTCGTAGCCGACCATGTCCGCCTGGAAGCGCATGGAGTCTTCGAGGATTTCGACCGGCAGCCGCGCGCCGTCCGCGCGACCGGGCGGCACGAGGTATTCGAGCGCCACGTCGCGGCCGCCCGGCGTGCGGAACGAGCCGCGCACGACGTCCCACGTGCCCGCCGCCGCGATGAAGAGGTAGGGCGGCATCGGGATGCGGTTGGCGTAGACGACGCGCTTGCGCGACGGATCGCCGGGCAGCGGGACGGGCACGCCGTCCGGGCATTCGGTGCGGTCCACGTCGCCGTTCGAAACGAGGTGCGTGTAGCGGGCGTCGCCTTCGAGCGCCGTGCGCCACGTGCACTTGGCGGTGCAGTCGTCCACGATCGGCAGGATGCGGCGGAAGCCCCACTGCTGGCACTGCGAAACGTACTGCTGCGGCGCGCCCGGGGGAGTAGTGTCGCGGTAGATGCCGTCGAGGATGTTGTCCGTCGGCCGGCACGTCGCGGAAACGGACACGGCGAACCGCTCGCCGGGACGGAATTCGCGCGGCAGCGGCAGCGACAGGCGCTGCGCGGCTTTGTCGAAAACCGAAGTCAGCGGCGTCGCGGCGGCGGCGCCTCCGTCGCCGCCGCCTTCTTCGCGCAGGAACGCCGGACCGATTTCGATGTCCGCGGCGTCGAGGTCGAGCGTGCTGACCGGCTCGCGCGCTTCGAAGTGCAGCGTTTCGGAGCCTTCGACGCGGTCTTCGAAAAACTCCAGTTCGACGTCCGCGTGCAGCAGCTGCGCGGGCGGGCGGCGCCAGTCGGCGCGGCGGTAGCGGAAGCCTTTTTCGCTCATGGTGCAATGCTGACCGACGACCTGTGCGCGCGGTTGAGGCGGGCGGGGTCGTGCGGGATGAAATCTGGATGCGTCCGGAACTGTTCGGGCTTGGCGACGATGTCGTCCGCCGTGCCGAACTCCTTGTCCGGGCCGCCGCTGTAGAGGACGGGCGTTCCTTCCGGCCCGGGGGCGCGGTAAATCCACGGGCGGTTCCAGCCGTCGTTTCCGGGCGACGAAACGTAGGGCCCGGCCCAGCCGTCCGCGCCTGGGTCCTTCACGAGCGCGAGCAGGCCGCCGTCCTCGCGCGACGGGTACGCGCCGCAGTCGGTCTTGTAGTGTTCGAGCGCCATCGCGAGCGTGTCGATCGCCCGGGTCGTCCACGCGAAACGGTCCGCGGAGCGGCCGGGCGTCCGCCTGTCGCGGCGCTGGGACGCCCCCGCGAGCGCCATTCCGAGCAGGAGCATGAAAATTGCGACC
>JAFUXX010000109.1 GCA_017476965.1 Kiritimatiellia bacterium
CCCCCCCGCCGAGCCGGAACCCGAGCGCCTGCCCGAAACGACGGTCGAAGGCGGCAACTCCGACATCCGCGTGACGTTCACGAGCAAGGGCGGCGCGGTGAAGGGCGTAGTGTTCCCCGGCTACAAGCGCACGCTCGACGAAGATTCCGGTCCCGTGGCGCTCGACTTCTCCGAGTCGCCCGCGCTCGCGCTCGAAGGCATCCCGGGCCTCGGCGCGTTCGACGATTTCGAAGTTTCCGAGATCGCCGCCGGGTCGCTTCCCGAAGGCGCCGCGGGCGGCGTTAAGGCCGCGCGGTGCGTCGAAGCCGGCGGCACGTCGCTGCGCTTCGAGCGCCGCGTCACGTGGGGGGCGCAGGGTTACGCGCTCAAGGTGGAGGACTCCCTTTCCAACGAAGGAAGCGCGCCCTTCGCCGCCGTCGCGCCGACAGTGGCGCTCGGGCCGGTCGTTTCCGTCGCCCCGGCGGACCTCGACCGCGACCTCGGCGCGGACGCCGCGGTGGTGCGTCCCAACGGCAAGCGCGAAACTCCGCAGCAGTCCATCTCCGCGTCGTTCTACAAGGGCGGCCCGACCTTCGCCACGATGTTCGGCGCGTCGGGCGGCGGCTGCCAGGCGCCCGTCCTGCCGCCCGGCGCCCCGCTTTCCGCCAAGTCGCGGCTCGAAGGCAAGGTGGACTGGGTCGCGGTGCGCGAGCGGTTCTTCGTGGAGGTCCTGACGCCCGAATCCCCCGCCGAAAGCCTCGAAACGCGCGTCCGCCGCGCCGGCTCCGGCGCGGGCTCTCCGATCGCGCCGGAGAGCGTCGGCGCCGCGCTTTCGTTCCCCGCCTTCTCCCTCGCGCCCGGCGAAACGGCGACGCGGAAGATGTCGTTCTACGCTGGCCCGAAGAAGATGTCCGAGCTGCTCAAGGAGGGGCAGGACCACCTCGCGATCATGCGCTTCGGCACGTGGTCGTGGTTCTGCCGCTGGCTGCTCGACCTGCTCAACCTCATCCACCGCTTCGTCCCGAACTACGGTTGGGCGATCATCGTGCTCACTGTCGTCGTCCGCCTCGTGCTGCTCCCGGTCAGCCGCAAGAGCGCCAAGAGCATGCGCAAGATGTCCGAGCTGCAGCCCAAGATCAAGGAGCTGCAGGAGCGGTACAAGGACGACCCCCGCAAGCTCCAGCAGGAGCAGATGCGGATCTACCAGGAAAACCACGTGAACCCGCTTTCCGGCTGCCTGCCGATGCTGATCCAGCTGCCGGTGTTCATCGCGCTCTTCACCGTGCTGCGCAGCGCCGTCGAGCTGCGCTACGCGCCGTTCCTGTGGATTTCCGACCTCTCGGAGCCGGAGAACTGCTTCAAGGAGGCGATCGGTTTCGGCGTGAACTTCCTGCCGATCGCGATGGCCGCGACGATGACGTTGCAGAGCCGCCTCACCCCGACCGCCGGCGACGCGCAGCAGCAGAAGATGATGACCGTCATGATGCCGGTCATGATGCTCGTGATGTGCTACAACTTCGCCTCCGCGCTGGGCCTGTACTGGTCCGTCTCCCAGGCGCTCGCCATCATCGGCATGGCGTGGGCGCGCCGCCGCGGCAAGGGCGCGGCGGGCGC
>JAFUXX010000110.1 GCA_017476965.1 Kiritimatiellia bacterium
CCCGTCGTCACCTGACACCGCCCATGTTCGCGCTTCCGAAAGGCCCTTGCAATTCCCCTGCAAGGGCCTTTCTTTTTCGCCTCTACTTCCTCAAAATCCCGAAATAATTGCAAATCGTCCCAAATCGCGCTGCAAGATACACTTTTTCGCCGCTTGTCGCATAGTCGCGCGTGTGGTATCATGACCTGCGTCGCGGGCGCAAAGCCGCAAGGCGGAGCGCGTGCGTTTCCACAGGATGCTAATTTCCGGCAGATGTTTCTCTACCACGGCAGCAACGTTCCCGTCAGCCGTCCCGTCCTCATGCCGCTTGTCCGGGCATTGGACTTCGGCGCTGGGTTCTACTTGACCACCGATTTCGATCAGGCGGCTCGGTGGGCTCGTACGTCCGTCCTGCGCAGGGGTTCTGGCGTGGCGTCCGTTTCCTCGTTCGAGTTGGCTGACGAAGCGATCGCCATGCTTAAGGTCCTCAGGTTTTCCGGCCCGGATGCCGACTGGCTCCGCTTCGTTTCCCGAAACCGAAACGAAAGGATCGACGATTCCGGGTATGACATCGTGGCCGGGCCTGTCGCAAACGACAACACGATGCCGGTCCTCAATCTCTATTTTTCCGGGGTCTATACCGAAGAAGAAGCGCTTCGCAGACTTCTTCCGCAGCGACTTCGCGACCAGTATGCCATGAAGACGGCCGCCGCGTTGTCTTTTCTGCGGTTCAAGGAGGTGCGGAATCCATGAACGCGCTGCCCCCGGATGTCCTGGACTACTACGACGCCGAAGTCGTCCGCCGCATCGTCGAAAAGCACGGTTTCGGCGAGCGCGAGGCGCTTGGCCTGTTCCTCAGGTCGAAGACCTACAGGATGCTCGCCGATCCGGAAATGCAAATGACGCAATTCGGCCCGGGGGGAATCTTCGACATTTGGGAGAGCGAACGCATCACCGGCGATCCGCTCCGGTCGGACTATCTGAGGATGCCTTGACGTGAACCGCGAATTCCGTTTTTTCATCTACCTTCTCGAACGATTCGCCGCGCATCGCGGCGAATCCGCGGCCGATACTTTCGACCGTCTCGAACGCGCCGGCCTTCTCGACTACGCCGAGAACATGTACGAGCTCTATCACGTCGAATCCATCGAAAACGCCTTCGCCGATCTCGACGCCCGTCTGGCCGCCTCTTCTCCGGCCTGAATCTTTCCGCCCATTTGCCACGCCGCCGCCGTTTCAAACTTGCGGAACAAGTACCCCAAGTTTGAAACGCGGGCGTTCTACCCGAAGACCGTCCTGATTTCAACGATTATTTCGGACTTGCACGGAAAAACGGGAAATCTCTTGACAGGGGGGAGCGGGCATCGGTGCGATTTTTTCCAGCGTCCTGGTCATTGCATCGGAACTCAACAACAAAAAAAGTAGGTTCAAGAGATTTCCGAGAACGGGAATTCGCTTGATTTCCAAAACACCAACAAAAACCGGGCAGAGCAAATTCTGTTCGGTCTGGAGAGACAAAATGGACAACTCGAGCGACATCGACATCGCGAAGATTTTCACGGAATTGGCCAAAACCGGCGAACGGCTGAACGGAATACCTTTGCCGAACATCCCAATGCCGACTATGGGCGGCCGCGTTTTCTGGAAAGAACTGGCCAACGAAAGGGGCTGGAAACTTCAGAAGAACATGTTCGCCAATCACTGCCGCATACTGGATCCGGACGACGTCAGGCGGGCCTGGGGCAGCGAAGCCGACATGAAGAAAATGCTGTCCGGGCTGGTTTGACGGAAAATGCAGCAAACGCCGATGCACGGATTTCCGGAACAGACGAAGTTCCTGAAAGCGATCCACAAGCATGTCGCCGAGGCGGCTGAAGCGGGGGCGCTTCAGCCGGCATTCAAGAGCGACACGAAATGGACGGCGTTCATCGCCGGCGCGATCCAAAGCGTCGCTGACGAATGGGGGCTTGGGCACCATCCCGAATACTACACGATCGACCATGTCCTGTATCGGCGTGGGGACGTAGTTCCGGAAGGGCCCCTGCCCCTCGGAACGAGCTCCGTGCACGGCCTGTGGCTTACAAGAATTGCCGTCGCTTTCGAGCACGAGAACCACTTCGACACCGCGGAAGGTTTCCAGGAAATCGCAAAACTGCTCCTGATCCGCGCCGACGCGCGGCTGGTTCTGCGATGATCGCGGCCCGGTTCCGCGTGAAACGGCTTCTGGAAGCTGTTGAAAAGGCCAACCCCGTTGCTTTTGCCGTGGCGGTGTAGTACAACCGTCGCGACGCGGGCATGACGCCCGTGCAGGGCGGGCGCAGCCGACGTCCGCCGTCAAACGCCGTTGAAACGGAGAAACCCGCCATGACAGGATTCAGCAAGCTTCGTCTCGCCGCCTCGCTCGCGGCGCTGTCCGCATTTCCCCAGGCGTTCTTCGCCGCAGGGGTGTCCGCCGGCGACGCCGCCCGCGCCGCGAAAGCCTGGGCC
>JAFUXX010000111.1 GCA_017476965.1 Kiritimatiellia bacterium
CTTCGCGCCAGGCGGCGGCGACGCCTTCCGGCAGCGGCGCTTCGACGGCGCGCGGCAGCGCGAGACGCCCCGCGAGCGCGCCGTGGAAGGCGTCGAGGAATTTTTCGTCGCCGCGCGTCGCGAGGTACCACGCTTCGCCTTTGCCGAAGGCGTGGCGCACGAGGGCGGGGGCGCCGGCGTAGAAGTCGCGCCCGTACGCCGCCACGGTCTCGGCGCCGTCTTCGGGGTGGACCACTTCGCACACGAGCGAAGCCCCGAACTTGCCGGCGAGTCCGAGCGTGTTGCCGGCGGCGGGGACTATTTCGTTGCTTTCGTCGTCGTACAGGTAGTCCGTCTCTTCGGCCCAGACTCCGAGCACTTTGCGCAGCGGCCCCGGGAACCCGCCGCGGAAGCACAGCCCCGTCGGGCCCACGACGCCCGTGAGCCACGTGGCGACGAACGTGCCGCCCGCCGCGACGAAGCGCTCGACCCTTTCGGCGAACCCGTCGCGCAGCATGAAGAGGCTCGGCGCGACGACGAGAGAGTACCCGTCGAGCGGCGCGTCGCCGTCCACGACGTCCACCTGCACGCCGCGTTTCCAGTACGGGCGGTAGTGCGCGGCGACGGTGTCCGCGTTGCCCCGTTTGACCGCGTCGAGCGGCCCCTGCGACGCCTTGAGCGCCCAGTCGCTCTCGCGGTCGAAGATCATGGCGACTTTGGGGCGCACCACGGAGCCGAGTGCCGGGCGCAACGCTTCGAGGTCGCGCCCGACTTGCGCGACTTCCTTGAACATCCGCGTGTTGCCGGTGCCTTCGTGGTCGATCACCGCGCCGTGGAATTTTTCCGATCCCCCGCGCCCTTTGCGGATCTGGAAGTACTGGACGGAGTCCGACCCGTGCGCCACGGCCTGGATCGACTTCATGCGGTGCTGTCCCGGACGCAGCAGGCGGTTGTGGTGGTACCAGTTCACGGGCCCCGGGCTCGATTCCATCATGAGGAACGGACGGCCGGGCTTGAGCGAGCGCATGTAGTCGTGCGCGAGCGCGATGAAGCAGGCCTGCTTTTCGGTTCCCCCGGGGCGCTCGTGGCACTGCGGGTAGCAGTCCCACGAAACGACGTCGATCTCCTTGGCGAGCTTGGCGTAGTCGAGCCCGTCGTAGAAGCCCATCATGTTCGTCGTGACGGGCACGCCGGGCGAGAGGCGGCGGAGAGGCTCGACTTCGTTGCGCAGGAAATCCGCGGTCTGGTGCGACACGAAGCGGCGCCAGTCGAGGACGAGGCCGTCGACCGAGTCGTCGATCTGCTCGATCTGGTTCCAGTCCGTGTACGTGTGGCTCCAGAACCCTGTCCACCACGCCCGGTTCACAGCGTCGAGCGTTCCGTACTTGGCGCGCAGCCACGCGCGGAACGCTTCGATGCAGAGCGGGCAGCGGCAGTCGCCGCCGTACTCGTTGGAAACGTGCCAAAGCGCGAGCGCCGGGTGCTTGCCGTAGCGCGAGGCGAGCGCTTCGTTGATCCTTTTCACCGCCGCCCGGTAGACGGGGGACGTGAAGCAGTGGTTGTGGCGACGCCCCTGGAGCGCGCGCAGCGGCGGGCGGTCCGTCGGCCAGTCCATGCGGCGGATTTCGGGATTCGCCGCCGCGAGCCAGTTGGGCTTGGCGCCGGAAGGCGTGGCGAGCACCACCGCCATGCCGCGGTCCGCGGCGCGGTCCATGACGTCGTCGAGCCAGCCGAATTCGTACCGCCCCTCTTCCGGCTCCAGCGCCGTCCAGGAGAAAATCCCGACGGAGACGGAATTGATCCCGGCCTGCGGGAAAAGTGCGAAATCTTCGTCCACGATGCCCGGAACGTGGCGCCACTGGTCCGGGTTGTAGTCGCCGCCGTGGAGGAAAAACGGGAATTTTGTCGCGGTTTTCATGTCGCGTGTGTTGCGTTTGGCCACGCCGAGGCCCGCAACGGCGCGCGGCGGGGGAGGGAAAGGACGGGGTTCAGCGGGTGGCGCGCGATTTCGAGAACGGCGAGAGCGACCATTTGGCGTCCGTCACGCTGCCCGTGCCGCGCACGCCGAGCAGACCGGAGAGCGGATGCAGCAGCGAGCGCAGGCGGCGCCCGAGCCACGTCCTGCCGTTGAGAACGCGGACCCGCGCCGCGACGTCGAGGTCCGTGCCGTCCTGCGCCGCGGTGCCGTCGCCGTCGATGCTGAACGCCGCGCCCGACACTTCGAAGCGCGACACGTTCCAGCGTCCGCCGTCGAGCGTCGCGCGCAGGCTCGCGTTCGCGCGGTTCACCGCCGAATCCACTCCGGGGACGAATCTCGCGATGACGTCGGCGAGGCCCGAGAAAAGCGGGATGCGGAACAGGCGGGCTTCGACGATGTCGGCCGCGAACGCGCCGCCGCCGCCGAGGCCTCCCGTCGGCAGGGAGACCGAGCCCGCGATCGTGCCGCCGAAGACTTCGGCGGAAATGTCCGGGAAGTCGAGCGTCCCGCCTCCCGCGGTGCCGGAAACCGCGACGTTGCCCAGCTCCACGCCGCGCACCGCGGCCGACGCCGCCGTTGCGGCTAGGCGCAGCGCAGTGCGCTCCCGCCCCCGCGGGCCGAAGCCGAGCGTCCCGCTGCATCGTATTTCGACCGGGCCGTCGAACGACACTCCGGCCTCCGCCGCCTGCCTCCCCATTCCGGCGATGCCGGCGAGGCAGAGCGGGTCGATCCCGGAAACGCAGTCCACCGCGACCGTGCCGCCCGGGACGTCCACCGCGAGCGTTCCGGAAAGGTTCCCCTCGGGGCGGATCAGTTCCGCTTCGCCGACGTCGACGCGGCTCCACGAATCGGTCCCGCCCGCGCGCGCCGTGGCGGAAAAGCCGGCGAACCTGGCGCCGTCCACGCGGAACGGGCCGGACCGCACCGTCGCGCCCAGCGAGCGCTTCCCGTTTTCCGGATCCCAGCAGAACGCGGTTTCGAGATGCGGCGGAAGGAACGGAAATTCGATTTTTTCGAGCACGCCGGCGATTCCCGCGCAGTCGAGGGCGCGGAGCAGCGGCGCGAGTTTCGTGAAATCGAGGTCGCCTTCGCAGTCCGCCTCCACGGCCGGCGCCGCGGGGTCGATCCCGACGCGTCCGCGTATCGTCTGCGCCCTTTCGCCCGGGGCTTCGAACGACGCGGACGCGTTTTCGACGCGGATTTCGCCGGCGTCGGAAACAACCGTCCCGCCGACGTTCCGCACTTCGAAGTCCGGGTGCCGGAACGCGGCGGCGCCGGAGATGCCGCCGATTGCGACGCGGCGCACGGAGAAGTCCACCGGGCCGAATCCGGGAAGCCCGCCGTCGCCGGAGCCGCCGCCGAGCGACGCGATCGAGGAGGCGTCCAGTTCGAGCGACCGCATGGAAATGCCGCGGAGCCAGCCGGCCCCGGGCACGATCGAATCCGGGCTGAAAACGATTTCCGCGCCCGACGCCGAAATCGCGGCGCGGCGCGAATCCGCGCCGCCGGCTGCGGGATAAACGGCGACGGACCCCGCCTTGAGGACGATGCGCGGGAGGACGTGGAGCGAAACGTCCGTCGCCTCGACTTGCATCCCGTCGGAGGAAAGCGCCTTGGAAAGCCGGCGCTCCCACGACGACGGGAATCCGGCCGCCGCGCGCCAGAGGACGAAAACGGCCGCGATTGCGACGACCGCCGCCGCCGCGCGGATCGCCCGCCCGAGCTTGGAACGCGGTCGTTTCCCGGGAAACGGATTGTGGCTTGTCGTGCCCATCAGGAAGACTCGGCCGCGCGTTTCGGCGCGGTTTCTCGCGGCGGAATGATAGGACATCGCCGAATCCGGTGTCAAATTTCCCGCGCGCGGAAAAATCCGGGCGCGCGAGGGCGTTGACCGGGGCGGGAGTTTGCGGTATAGTCGCCCCCGACGGAAGCCGTGAGACACCGGCCTACCCGTCGCGACAACAAAACCCACATCCAAGAGAACTGAGAAAGGTTCAGAAGATGACCCGTTCCGCAAAAACGGCGTTTTTCGCCGCAGCGGCTTTGGCCGCGTTCGCGCCCGCGCTCCGGGCGACCGATTATTACGTTTCCGTCGACGGCGACGACGAGTCCGACGGTCTCTCCGCCGAATACCCGTTCGCGACGCTCGACAAGGCGATCATCACCGCCACGGCGGCTGGCGACGTCATTCACGTCGCAACGGGCGAATACCTGACCGGCTATCCCGAATACGTGGCCCAGACCGACAATGCCAAGTGGGGGCCCAATCTCAAGGCCAAGCTCGTCGGCGGCGGCGCTTCGCGCGACGGCGTCGTGATCAAGTCGCATGGCGAGTACCGCACTCTCCGCATGGCGGCGGGCTCCTGGCTCGAAAACGTCACCGTCGTCGGCGTCACCGACATATCCATCGCCGACAGGGGCGGTGCGATCGAAATTTCCGGCGGCACGGTCACGAACTGCGTCGTCCGCGACGGCACCTCCTACGCCAACGGCAACGTCTCCGGCGGCAACCTCTACGTCAACAACAACGACGCGCTCGTGGTCGATTGCGAAATCTACGGCGGCCGCGCCAAGAAGCGCGGCGGCAACGTCTATCTCGACCGCGGCACCGTCCTGAATTGCACGATCCACGACGGCGTCTGCGAAGACAACATCGGCGGCAACGTCTACCAGTACCAGGGCCTCCTGAAGGGCTGCACCATCTACGGCGGCACGGCGCTGAACGACGGCGGCAACGTCCGCATGAACGGCTCCGGCACGATGGAAGATTGCTACATCTACGGCGGCGTCGTGCAGGCGAACGAAAAGAAGGGCGCCAACGTTTACATGGACTCCTCCGCCAAGATGTCCCGCTGCCGCCTCTCCGGCGGCTCCCACGCCGGCGGCTACAACGGCGGAAGCCTCGCGATCGGCTCTGCCACGGCCGTAGTCGAAGACTGCCTGGTCGAGGGGAGCGAGTGCGGCGGCGTTCTCTTCGTCGGAACGTCGTATCTCTACAACTGCACCGTCGTCGACAACGACAAGTACGGCATTTGGGCGTGGAACGCCAGCTCGCACGTGTTCGACACCGTGATCTACGGAAACACGGAAAACGGTTCCAACAAGGACTGGACGGGCAACATCACCGGTTCTTCGGGCGAATTCGTGAACAACGCCGTGACCGAATCCGGAAGCCGCCACACGACGAGCGCTTACCCGTCAGTCGTCCTGCTCGCCGACGACTCGGCGTTCGCCGATTACGCCGGCGGCGACTACCGTCCCGCCGCAGGCGGGCCGCTCGTCGATGCCGGTGCCTCCGATACGCGCGGCGTCGCGGCTTCTACGACCGACCTTGACGGCAACCTGCGCACGAGCGGCGTCATCGACATCGGCTGCTACGAATACCAGAAGCCCGACATGGTCGTGCACATCGACGACGCGCAGTACAGCCAGGCGTTCGCCCCGGCGACCGTCGTGTTCTCGCATTCGACCGACAATTCGGCCTCGCCCGAAAACGTCGTCTTCACCTACGACTTCGGCGACGGCTCCGACGCCGCCACGACCGCCGGGGGGACGATTTCCCACGAATACGCCGAGCCCGGCATCTACACGGTTGCGATCTCGGCCGTGAACGACTGCGAAGAGGAAGAGGCGGAGATGGTCTACGAGGGCTACGTGCGCGTGGCGTCGTCCACCGTTTACGTGACGCCAGGCAACCCCTCCGCCGGCACGTTCCCGTTCGACACTCCGGAAAAGGGCTACGGCAACCTCAAGACCGCGGTGCAGAACGCCCTCGACGGCTACACGCTCCTGCTCGGCGAGGGCGTCCACGAGACAGTCGACCAGGTTTCGTTCAACAAGGCGCTCGTCCTCCGCGGCGTCGGCGACACGCCGGAGGCGGTGGTCGTCCGCAACGTCACCGCGACGCCCGACACCTACTACCACCGGACGCTCGAAATGAACAACGCCGCAGGCCGCATCGAGAACCTGACGATCGAGAACGGCTGCGTCCGCAACCAGAACGGCGGCAATCTCCGGCTCGTCACCGGCGTCGTTTCCAACTGCGTCATCCGCGGCGGCCTCGCCGTGGCCGACGGCGGCAACGCCGCCGGCGCGGGCGTGGAACTCGCCGGCGCGGGCACGCTCACCCACTGCATCGTTTCCAACAACGTCGTCCGCGGCACGTCTTCGAACGGCGGTCTCACCGGCGGCGCGGTTTTCGTGACCTACAACGCGAAAAACGGGCGCGTGTCGAACTGCCTCGTCGCGGGCAACGTCTACGAGACGAGCGGCGACACCGTGAAGTCCGGCGCGGCCGGCATCCGGTTCGGCGGCTCCAACGACAACACGCAGATCGAGAACAACACCGTTGCCGGAAACGTCGTGGATGGCGAGCTTTCCGAGGATTCCGCCGGCATCCACTGCACCACGTGGTACGGCCGCCTGCGCAACAACGTCGTCGTGGGCAACTACGAGACGGGCAAGGCGAAGTACACGTCCGTGAAGGTTGATTTCGACCACTGCACCTGGGTCGGCAACGTCACGGACGACGACACGGCGCCGGAATCGCTCTTCGAGGATTTCGCCGGCTGCGACTACAGGCCGCGCCCCGGTTCCGTCGCCTTCAACGCGGGCGTGCTCGACGGGCTCGTCCTCCTTCCAGGCATCGACCTGGACGGAGAGGCCCGCGTCGCGTTCGGGAAAATCGACGCCGGATGCTACGAATGCCAGGCGCTTCCCGCCACGGTTCTCGTGGTCCGCTAGGAAACACCGCGGTTCGCTTGCTTTCCGGTTTCGCCGCCGCGGTTCTTGCCGCGGCGGCGTCCGGCGCCGCGTCCGATCCCGGTCTTTCGCTCGCGCGCGGCCGCGCCGAGGCCGTCCAGAGCGGGCGGCTCGCGTTCGAGGGCGGCGGTTCCGTGGTGCTGAGCAGTTCCAGCGCGGAATGGTCGTCCGGCTTCCGGCTCCTGCCGCCGCCGGGCAGGGATTCGTTCGACCTGTCGTCCGGCCGCTACCTCGCGGCCGACGTCGAAAATCTCGGCGACCACCAGCAGCGGCTCTGCCTCCAGATCAAGGACGCCTCGCGCGACGTTTACGCCGGCATCGCCCTCGATCCAGGCGAAAAGGGAACGGTGAAGCTCCAGCTTCCGCACCAGTCGGTGTACGCTTTCCCGGCGGGCGCCAAGGGCGTGAAGACGCTCGACACCGCCGCGGTCACGAACATCGCGTTTCTCGTCGTGTGGCCGTACGAAGGGCAGTTCGCCGACCTGCTGCGCTTCCGCGTCTCGAACGTGCGGCTCGACGGCGAACCGGACTGGGCGCGCTCCGTCGCTCCGGGCTCGTACCTGCCGTTCGTCGACAAGTTCGGCCAGTTCGCGCACGGCACGTGGAAGGGCAAGGTGGCGTCGTACGAAGATTTGCGCGCCGACTTCGCCGCCGAAACCGCCGCGCTCAAGCCGCCGCCCGCGTCCTGGGACGAGTTCGGCGGCTGGAAGGACGGCCCCCGCCTCGCCGCGACCGGAAACTTCCGCACCGAGAAGGTGGACGGCAAGTGGTGGCTCGTCACGCCGACGGGGCGCCTCTTCTGGTCGCTCGGCATCGACGTCGTGAAGATCGACAGCGACGCGCCGGACGGCCGCCTCCACCCCGATTGGTACGAAAGCCCGGCCCGGGCGTCGATGAGTTTCCCGACGTGGAACCTGCGCGAGAAGTTCGGCAAGACCGATTTCGCTCTCGACTACTGCGATTTCGTCATCCGCCGCCTCGACTCGTGGGGAATCAACACGCTCGGCAACTGGTCCGAAAGCCTGTTCACGTCCGTTTCGCGCAAGCCGTACGCGATCGTCGCCGTCTCCAAGCCAGCCGGCGTGCCGTACCTCTCGGGCGGCTTCTACGACTCGCTCGACGCCACCTTCGCGGACAAGATGCGCGAGGCCGTGGCGGCGGCGTTCGCGGTGCCGGGCTCGGCGCTCGAAAACGCCGCGCTCGATCCGATGTGCATCGGGTTCTTCATCGACAACGAGCTCTCGTTCCCGTCCGACAGCGCGTACTACGAGCCGTACTTCAAGGCCTGCAAGGAGGCGCTCGCCGCCGCCGCGCCGGGCAAACTCTACCTCGGTTCCCGCTTCACCGGCCTGCGCAACTCCGACGCGCTCTGGAACGCCGCCGCGAAGTGGTGCGACGTGATTTCGGTCAATTCCTACGTGAACAGCGTGGAAGTTTTCGGACGCGGCGCCTACTCCGCTCCGGCGATCGACAAGCCGCTCCTGCACTCGGAGTTCCACTTCGGGACGATGCAACGCGGGATGTTCTCGGCGGGGCTGTGCCCGGTCGGCGACCAGTGCGAGCGCGCGCGCAGCTTCAAGCGCGTCGTCGAAGGCGCGCTGCGCCATCCGCTCTTCGTCGGCGCGCACTGGTTCCAGTACCGCGACCAGCCGCTCGTCGGCCGCGGCGACGGCGAAAACTACCAGATCGGCTTCGTCGACGTCTGCGACCGCACGTACCCCAAACTCGCCGAAGCCGCCCGCGCGGTCGGCGAGGAGATGTACGAACTGCGGTCGTCCGCGAAGTGACCGATGCCGGTCCGCCGGAAAATCCGCTTCAAATTTCCACGCGTGGACATATAATTTTTCCCCGGCGCCCGCCGCTCTCCCGTTTCAGCTTCTTTCCCACGACGCTCATCTTCGATCCCTCCAATGGTCTCACCCCGATATTCCATCTATTCGCCGGCCGTTCCGTACGACGCCCTCAGGCGCCCGTTCGTTGACCGGTTCGGCCAGTTCGCCCACGCGGACTGGCCGGCGAAGGTCCACGACGAGGCGGAGCTGCCTGCCGACCTCGCGCGCGAACGTGCCGCGCTCCTTCCGGCGCCGGCCGCGTGGGACCGCTGGGGCGGCGCGCTCGACGGCCCCGCGCTCGAAGCCACCGGCGCGTTCCGCACCGAAAAAACCGGCGGCCGCTGGACACTCGTCGATCCGGACGGCGCCCCGTTCTTCTCGCACGGCCTCGACACGCTGCGCCACTACACCGACGCCGCCAACGGACTCGCGAATCCCGACTGGTACGAAACCCGTCCCCCGAAGAACGGCCGCATGGCTTTCACTCACTGGAACCTGCAGAAGAAGTTCGGGAAGATCGACTACCTTTCGGACTACTACGGTTTCATCCACGCGCGCTTGGCGTCGTGGGGCTTCAACACCGTCGGCCGCTGGGGCGCATGGCGGCTCTCCGCCGCGGGGCTCACCCCGTACGTGCTGCTGCTCGACTCCCCGGCGAAGGCCCCGCGCCTGCCCGGCACCCGCATCTACGACGTGTTCCATCCGGATTTCGAGTCGAAGTACCGCGCCGGAATCCTCGACCAGACCCGCACCGAGCCCGCCGTCGCCGCCGCCGTCGAAGATCCGTCCTGCATCGGCATTTCGGTGGACAACGAACTTCCGTTCGAGTCGATGATCGGCGCGATGATGGCGCAGGACGTCCGCGTCGCTCCGGTCAAGAACGCGTTTTTCGGCCACGTCCACGCGAAGTACGGCTCCCTCGGCGCGCTGAACGACGCATGGGGCACGAGTCTCAACACGTGGCCTTCCCTCGCCATGCTCGCCGCGCCGCTGCCGGGCTCCGGGTTCGCGGCCGACGTCGAGGAGTTCCGCCTCGAATGGCTCCGCCGCTATTTCCGCGCGGCGCGCGACGCGGTGAAGGCGCTCGCGCCTAAGCGCCTCTACTTCGCTGCGGCGTTCGCCGGCATGGAGCAGCCCGCGGCGGCGTGGGACGCCGCCGCGGAGTTCGCCGACGTGCTAGTCGCCGACGTCCACGAGCGCGACGCCGCCTCGCTGCGTCCTCTCGGAACCGCCGCGATGGCGGACAAGCCGCTCCTCGTCGGCGCGTTCACGTTCGGGTGCCTCGACCGCGGAATGTTTTCCGCCGGGCCGTGTCCCGTCGAGGGGCAGAAGGCCCGCGCGGAGGCGTACGCGAGGTTCGTCCGCGGCGCTCTCGCGAACCCGTGCGTCGTGGGGTGCCACTACTTCCAGTACCGCGACCAGCCGCTCGTCGGCCGCGGCGACGGCGAAGCGTTCCAGATCGGCTTCGTCGACGTCTGCGACCGCACGTACCCAGAGATGTGCGCCGCCGCCCGCGCGGTCGGCGAAAGCCTCTACGGTTGACCGCAATCCAATCCAGGCCATGAAAGCGTTTTTCTTCACGATCCTCTTTGCGGCGGGCGTCCTTTTCGCCGTCTACCGCCTGTCGCCCCCTCCGGCCTCCACGGGCGAAGCGCCCGCCGATGCGCAGGCTGATCTCCCGCAGGAGCCTGCCGTCGACGAGTCTCCCGCTCCCGACGAGTCTCCCGCCCCCGCCGAGTCTCCGGCCACCGGCAAGCCTCCCGCCCCCGATTCTCAGGCTGCCCTCCCGCAAGAGCCCGCTCCCGCGTTTTCCATGGAAACCTGCCGTCTTGAGCCGGTCCACGGCGCTGAGGTTCTGCGCGACGGCGGAAACGCCGTCGTCCTGCGCCTCCCCAGCGCCGAGTGGAGCTGCGGGCTGCGCTTCCTACCGCCCGCGGGCCGCCGCTCGCTCGACCTTTCCGGCGGCAAGTACCTCGCGATCGACGTCGAGAACCGCTCCGCGTCGCGCCAGATGCGCCTCACGATGCACGTGTCGAGCGGCGGCGCGAACTCCGAGGCCGCGGACCACGCCGTCGCCAACTTCACGAAGAACCGCGCGATAAACACCGGCATCGGTCTGGATCCCGGCGAAAAGGGCACCATGCGCATCCTGCTGCCGCACCCGGAAATCTACGCTTCGCCGGCCGGCGCGCCGGGGCCGTTCCTCGTCGACACCCACCACGTCAATTCCGTCGATCTCCAGGTGCAGTGGCCGTACGAGGACGAATTCCGCTACGTCGTCGATTGCCGCGTTTCAAACCTGCGCCTCGAAGGCGAGCCGGATGTTTCCCGCGCGATTCCCGCCGGGAGTTTCTTCCCGTTCATCGACCGCTACGGGCAGTTCATGCATTCCGAATGGCCCGAGAAGGTGCATTCCGACGAAGAGCTGCGCGAGGACCTGGCCCGCGAAGAGGCCGCGATCGCGGCGTCGCCGCGTCCCGCTTCGTGGGACCGCTACGGCGGCTGGGCGAGCGGCCCGCGCCTCGCCGCGACCGGCAACTTCCGCACGGAGAAGGTGGACGGCAAATGGTGGCTCGTCACGCCCGAAGGGCACCTTTTCTTCTCGACGGGCGTCGACGTGCTGCGCAACAACGTCGATTCCTCCGACGGCTCGAAGCATCCGGATTGGCACGAAACGCCCGTGCCGCCGGACCGCATGATGGCGTACCCGGACTGGAACCTGCGCAAGAAATTCGGCAAGGACGACTACCTCGCCGACTACTACCTCTTCAGCCAGAAGCGCCTCTGCGCGTGGGGCCTCAACACGATCGGCAACTGGGCGGCGCGCGAACTGCTCGTTTCTGCGCACATCCCGTACGTGGCGAGCGTGGTTGAGCACGCGCGCGGCGTGAAGCGCCACCCGAAGTTCCACATCTACGACCTCGAAGACCCGGACTTCGAAAAGAACATGCGCGAGGCGATCCGCCGTCGTTTCGCCGAGGATTCGCCCGACGGCAAGATGCTGCGCCACGCCGCGCACGATCCGTTGTGCATCGGGTTCTTCGTGGACAACGAGCTTCAGTTCCAGAAGTGGATACCCGAAGTCGGCGCGGAAAAGGCGGCGCCGCTTCTCGATCTCTACTTCCGCGTCTGCAAGGAAGAGATCCAGCGCGCCGCGCCGGGCAAGCTGTACCTCGGGAGCCGTTTCGTCGGGTTCCGCCAGGCCGGCATCCTGTGGGACGCCGCCGCGCGCCACTGCGACGTCGTGACCGTGAACGCCTACGCCAACTCCATCGCCAACATTTCCTCCAAGATCATGAACGGCGGCGTGCAGAAGCCGATCCTCGTCGGCGAATTCCACTTCGGCTGCATGGACCGCGGGATGTTCAAGGCGAGCCTTTGCCCGGTGGGCGACCAGACGGAGCGCGGCCGCTCCTACACCCGCTTCGTCGAAGGCGCGCTGCGGCATCCGCTCGTCGTCGGTTGCCACTGGTTCCAGTACCGCGACCAGCCGCTCATCGGCCGCGGCGACGGCGAAGCGTACCAGTGCGGCTTCGTGGACGGCACCGACCGCCCATACTGGCCCCTCTGCTTCGCCGCCCGCAAACTCGGCGAAAAAATGTACCTCGAACGCAATGCAAACTGAAAAAATCGGAGTCGATTTCTGCGTGGTCGGCGGCGGTCTCGCCGGGCTTTGCGCCGCGGTCGCAGCTGCGCGCCGCGGCGCGAAAGTCGCGCTCGTCCACGACCGTCCCGTGCTTGGCGGCAACAGTTCGAGCGAAATCCGGATGCACGTGTGCGGCGCCCGCGGCGAGAACACGCGCGAGACCGGCTTGGTGGAAGAGCTGATGCTGGACAACTACCGCTACAACACGCGCCCCACGTATTCGGGGTGGAACGCCGTGCTCTACGGCAAGGCGCAGTACCAGCCGGGCCTGACGCTCGTCCTCAACGCGAGCGTGAGTTCCGCGGCGGCGGAGGACGGCAAGATCCGTTCCGTCCGCGCCTGGCAGTGCACCACGCAGCGGTGGATCGAAATCGAGGCGTCGCTCTTCGCCGACTGTTCCGGCGACGCGGTGCTCGCGCCTCTTTCGGGCGCGCTGTTCCGCCAGGGGCGCGAAGCGCGCGGCGAATACGGCGAATCGATCGCGCCGGTGGAGGCCGATTCGTGCACCATGGGCGCGAGTTGCCTTTTCCAGGCGCGCGAGTATGCCGAGCCGCAGCCGTTCGTTCCCCTGCCTTGGGCCAACCGCTACGAAAGCGCGGCCGATCTGCCCGACAGGTTCATGGACGTGTTCCAGACCAATTTCTGGTGGATGGAAGTCGGCGGCACGGAAGATACTCTTTCCGGCGCGGAAAAGTGCCGGGAAGAACTGCTCCGGATCGCGTACGGCGTGTGGGACTACCTCAAAAACCGTTCGCCGGACCGCGCCCGTTACGAGCGGCTGGCGCTCGACTGGGTCGGCTTTCTCCCGGGCAAGCGCGAGAGCCGCCGCTACGTCGGCGACCATGTCCTGACGCAGGGCGACGTGGAGTCCGGCGGCCGTTTCCCGGATGTCGTGGCCTACGGCGGTTGGCCGATGGACGACCATTTCCCCGAAGGCTTCCACTACCGCGGCGCGGTTGGCACCACCTACCACCCGGCCCCGAGTCCGTACGGCATTCCCTACCGGTGTCTCTACTCGCGCAACGTCGGGAATCTCTTTTGCGCCGGGCGCGACATGAGCGCCACGCACGCGGCCCTGAGCTCGACCCGCGTCATGGCCACGTGCGCTCTCGAAGGCCAGGCGGTCGGCGTCGCCGCCGCGATCGCGGTGCGCGACGGTCTTTCCCCGCGCGCCGTCGGAGCGGAACGCCTGGCGGAATTGCAGGGCGCGCTGCTCGATGACGACTGCTGGCTCCCCGGCGTGCCGCGCCGCATTCCCGAGCCGTGCGCCGGCGCGGAATTGAGGGCCGGGGCAGGGGAGCCCGAACCTCTCCGCAGCGGCATCGACCGTCCTGTCGGCGGCGTGTCAAACTGCTGGACCGCCCCGGTCGGCACTCCGGTCGAGTACCGTTTCGCGCAGCCCGCGGCGCTTTCGTCCTGCCGGCTGGTGTTCGACAGCGATCTGGACCGCGGCGACCCTTCCCGCAAAGAAGGCCAGACGCGGCTGCTCAACATGCGCTACTGGACCGGCATCGACGATTCTGCCTTCGCCCCGCCTGCGACGCTCGTGCGCGACTTCCGTCTGGAAGTGCTCGGCGACGGCGGCGCCTGGACCCTCGCCGCAACAGTCCGCGACAACCACCAGCGCCTCGTCCGCGTGCCGCTTTCCGCCACCTGCCGCGGCCTCCGCCTCGTAGTCGAGCGCACCTGGGGCACCCCATCCCCCCGCGTCTTCGCCTTCGACGCGACCTGATTCCCCGTTTCCCTCCGCGGTTTTCCGCCTCTTCGTGAGCCGATCCGCCGATTCATCGGCGGTTTCCCGTGCGCCGATCCGCCGATTCATCGGCGGTTACGGCATCCCTACCTTCACGCGGAAGAAGCGGCTCGCCGCGTTCGTCGGGCTCCAGTCGCCGCCAAGCGTCTCCTTGCCCTTGACCGTGTAGACGCGCGCTTCGCCGAGATCCGGCGTCCACGTCACGACCGGGGAGCCGTCCGCTCCGATCCAGATGTGCGTCTCGAAACGGTCGGACCAGTTTGTCGGGTTCAGTCCCGCCACGTAGCACTGCCAGACCGCGTTCACGCCGTTGGCGGCGGTTGCCCGCGCCGCCGCCTCGTAGCCCGCTTCGCTGCCGTCGCCCAGCATGTACGAGTCCAGCCAGGCGTAGGGAACCGGCACGGGCGTGGTGACTGTGTGGTCGCCGCCGTTCTTCACGAGCGGATCGGTGAAGGTCGCGTAGACTTCGTCGTAGTCGGTCACGCCGTCGCCGTCCGTGTCGGCCTTCGTCGGGTCGGTCCCGAGCATATCCTCCTCGGCGTCGAGCAGTCCGTCGCCGTCGGTGTCGAGCGCGGTCATCACGCGGATCGGCTGCGCCCGCGTAGAATCAGCGAGGGGGTCGCCCGTGTCGACCACCGCCCAGACCGTCTCCCACGCGCTCGTGAACGAAATGCCCGCCATGTTCCAGGAGATTCCCGCGTCGTAGCCGTTGCCTTCGCCCGCGAGCACCGCTCCGAGGTCGTCGGCGCCGATTTCCGGCCCGTCCGGCTCGCCCCGCCGGAACGAAACGACCGTCCCTTCGCGCGCCGGTCCGAGCCCGTAGTTGCGCACCGTGGCGGTGAGAAGGCGGATTTCCGCCGTCTCCGCGACGCACCGCGCGTTCTCCGGCCACAGGTCCGGTGCGCCGGGCTTCCAGACCGCTTGGTTGTTCGAGAGCTCCGCGTCAGCTGCGGACGCCGGCGTTTCCGCCGCCGCGCGGAACGTCAGTTCGGCGAGCGAATCGTCGCAGACCCAGAGGTTCGTCACGGCGACCGCCGCGCCGCCGGGCAGGTCGAGCGCGACGTGCGCGCCGGTTTCGCCGAAAAGCTCCGTTTCGGCGCCAGCGCCGTCGCGCACCCACAGGCGCGGCCTCACCCCCGCCGCCGTCCCGAGCCCGAGGTTTCGCACCGTCATTACGATGCGCGCCTCTTCGCCGGGGACGGTGTCGCCCTCGGCGAAGGAGATGTCCGCCGCCAGCACCGCCGGGTCGGCCGTCGCCGGGAGTGCCGCCTCGCGAATCTCCGTCACGCCGGTTTCGACCTCGCCCGCGGCATTCGTCGAAACGGCGGCGCTTTCCCAGGCAAGATGCAGCGCCCCATCCGCGTCGAACGCGCCCGACACGGCCCGCGACTGGCGCCCTTTTTCCGCCGCCGCCGCCACCGGACCGCCCCACGCGCCCGTGGCTGGGTCCCGCGGCATCGCGACGGGATGCGAGGAAAGCCCGTCGTCGGACGGCTCGGCCCAGACGAGCGCCATCGCGCCGTTTGCGCCGCGCAC
>JAFUXX010000112.1 GCA_017476965.1 Kiritimatiellia bacterium
CCGCCACCGCCGGACTCGCCGCCGGGGCCGCCACCGCCCGTGTTGCCGCCGGGGCCGGCCGCGTACGCCAAGGAGCCGGAGAGACATGCAAGCGCGAAGATCGCGAAAAGGGATTTGGTTTTCATCGTGGAAGTTCCTTTCCTTTACTTGGTGTAGAACCCGTGGAAGCCGACGGAGGTCGCGCCGCTCGGCGCGGAGGTGCCGTAGCTCGTCGGGGCGGTGCCGCTCGTCATGCCGGGGACGGAGACGAAGAGGTAGGCGCTCGTGGAGGACGCCGCGGCGGGGATTTTCCCGTAGACGGTCTTCGTGCCGTTCGCGTACCAGTACGTGGCGGAGGTCGAGAGCGTCTGGCTGCCCTGGTAGTAGCCCTGCGTTCCGGCGAGGGTGCCGTCGCGGCAGGACTGCGCCGCGCCGACGCCGAAGAGGTAGCCGCCGTTGATCGTGACGGAGTAGCCGCTGTTCACGTCGAACGCCTCTTCGGGGTTGGAGAGCGTGAAGGCGTAGATCCAGCCGCCGTTCACCGTGATGTTGGCGTTGGAATCGATCGCGTCGTTGCCGGTCGAGGCGGCGTAGAGGTAGCCGCCGTTGATGGTGAGGTCGCCCGCCGTGTTGAGGCAGTCGTCGGCGCAGTTGAATTCCAGGACGCCGCCGTTGATCGTCATGGCCGATTTCGACTCCAGCCCTTCGCCGCCGTCGTTGGCGGTGTAGATGCGGAGCCGCCCGCCGTTCACCGTGACGTCGGTTTTCGCCTTGACGCCCTTGGCGTTGGAGTAGTCCACGTCGTCGCCCGAACCCGTGACGACGTTGTCGGCGGCGACCGAGCAGGTCATGGAGGAGAGGTTCGTCGTCGCGACGGCGGTGGCGAGCGAGCCGTAGTATTTCTGCTTGTAGTACGTGCAGTAGATCTTCGAGCCGTAGACCCGGCCCTGGATGTCGGGCGAGAAGGCCGAGTCGGTCGGGAGCGTGGTGGAGCCTTCTTCGCCGAGGATCAGGTAGCCGCCGGCGTTGATGATCTTGCCAGCGTCGCCTGTGGCCAGCAGCTCGAACGTGCCGCCCGTGATGGAGAGGACGCCCGACTCGCCGCTCGTCTTGATGCAGGCCGCCCCGCCCGCGTCGAGGCAGGTGGTGACGACGCCGTTCGTGAAGGTGGTGTCGTCGAGATCGTCTGCGTCGACGAGCGATTCGACGTAGACGTCCGTCGGACCGCCCGCGACGGAGATGTCGAACACGCCGCCGGAGAGGTACATGCTGTCGGCGCCCATGCCGCGGCCGCACGTGCCGGTGCAGCGGATGCGGACGAGACCGCCGGAGACGTCGAGCGTCCCGACCTTGACGGCGTAGGCTTTCGAGGGATCGTAGACCGCGTAGGTGCCGTTGGCGACGAGCTTCGAGGTCGCGACCGCGAGCGAGCTGGACCCCTGCGAGCTGTCGCCGCTCGTCTTGGTGGACGAGGTGAGCGTGACGTAGTAGTTCCACGCGTTGCCGTCGCCGTCTTCGTATTCGAAGAGTTCTTCGACGTATCCGCCGGTGATTTCCGCGTCGATCGCGCCGCCGGTCATCGTGAACGATCCGTCGCCCTTGATGCCCTTGGCGCCGTCGCCGGACATGGCGAGGCGGATCACGCCGCCGGAGAGCGTGGCGCTCGCCGTTTCCTTGTCGAGCGCGAGTCCGACCGACTTCTCGCCCGCGAGCGCGATGTCGAGCACGCCGCCGGAAATCGTCGCCGCCGTCTTCTTCTTGGAGAGGAACACGCCGTTTTGCTTGACGTCGCCGGACGCGCCGACGACCGCGAGCGTGCCTGCGAGTTGCGTGTAGTTGCCGGAGAGCGAAACGCCGCAGGCGTTCTTCGC
The DNA here is from genome assembly GCA_017476965.1 of Kiritimatiellia bacterium. Taxonomy (GTDB): domain Bacteria; phylum Verrucomicrobiota; class Kiritimatiellia; order RFP12; family UBA3636; genus UBA3636. The sequence goes on from JAFUXX010000112.1 coordinate 1,851, forward strand.
GGTCGGCGAATCGATCGTGAGCGTCGTCGTTCCGCCGGCCACGACGAGGTCCGCGCCGGCGACGACGCCCGTTTTCTTCGCGCCGGGAGCGGACGCGGCGAGCGAGCCCGGCCCGCCGATCGTGAGCGTCCCCGTGCAGGTGACTGCCGAGGGGCCGGTCGCCGCGATGGCGTTCTCGCCGACGAGCCAGAGCTGGGCGTCGCCCGTGATGGCGAGAACGCCCGTCATCGCGAGATCGTCGAGCGTCACGCGGCAGGTCTCCGTGGCCGTGATCGCCACGTCGCCGGAAATCGTGCCGGAAAGGACGAAGTTCGTGCCGACCGTGGAGGCCGTGTAGGTCCCGGCCGCCATGACGGCCTCCTGGAACGGGAAGGCCAGCAGCTCGGGACGGTCGTCGAGGATGCCGGTTTCGTCGGCGAGGGCGGAGGTCGAGGTGTCCCCGGAGCCGCTGCCGGAGTCGTCGCCCGTGTCGCTGCCCGAGTCGTCTCCCGTGCCGCTGCCCGAGTCGTCTCCCGTGTCGCTGCCGCCGCTGGACTCCGTGGTGATCGTGCCGCTGCCGGAGAGCGTCGTGTAGGAAAGCGTGTAGGCACCGGTCACGATCGTGCCGTTGTTGACGAGGGTGTCGACCGTCGTGTCCGCGGTGAGCGTCCACGTGGCGGTCGATTCGACCGTGACGTTGCCGGTGTAGCCGCTGTCCACCGTCACGGTGCCCGTGTAGTCTCCGTTCTTGAGCGTGAGGTTGCCGACGGCGCCGGAGGTGGACCACTGCGAATCTTCCATCACGGCCATGAGGACGCCGCTCGGGACGGTGAGAGAGACGTTGTCAAGCGTGACGTCCGCCGTCACGCACGTCGCCACTTCGACGAGCGGTGCGGAGGAATCGGTCATCGTGAGCGTGGAGTCCGTGATCGTCATCACCGGCGTCGTGCCGGAAGCGTCGCCGGAGCCGGACTGCATGAGCAGCAGGCCGCGCGAAGAGCTGCCGCTGTAGAACGTGCAGTTGGAGATCACGACGGAGTTGTCGCCCTCGATGACGGCGATTTCGCCGCTCGCGGAGCCGCCGTTGGCGTTGTAGGCGGACATGGCACCGGCCGAGTAGATGATGGCGCACTTGTTGCCCTTGGCGAAGTAGTTGCCGCCGTCGACCGTCACCGTGCCGCCGCCGCGGTCCGTGGCGATCACGGACGAGGTCTCTTCCTGCGTCTCGATGTCCATGTTCGTGGCGTAGATCGTGCCGCCGCCTGTCGCGATGAGGCCGCGCGAGGCGCGCGCCGTGTTGGTGACCGCGATGGAGTCGAGGTAGAGGACGCCGCCGCCGTAGGCGAAGAAGGCGTTGGCGCCCTTGGCCGACGTGGAGACCGTGCCGTTCGTCATGGCGACGACGGCGGACGTCGACGTGGAGGAGTTGCCGGCGAAAACGGCCGAATTGACGCCGTAGAAGCTCGTGTCGTCGCTGTTCTGGCTCGTCGCCGTGTCGCCGGTCTTCGTGACCGTGCAGCCCAGCATCGTGAACGAGCCGCCGCGCACTTGCACGGCGTTGGCGTCGCTGTCGGAATTCGAATACGACTTGTCGGAAACGCTGGCCGTTCCGGAGGCCTGGTAGTAGCCGGTCGAGGTGTCGTAGCCGCCGTAGTAGAAGTCGGCGCGGGCGGACGGGCCGACCAGCGCCGCCAACGAGGCGAGCACGGGGATGGGTTTGAATTTCATGCGGATGTCTCCTGGAAAAGTGGGAGGGGATTCGGCCCCGGTCCACCATGGCGGAGCGACAAAACGCATCCTAGCCGAAGTGCCCCGTGCGAATGTCAATGGAATGTCAAGTCCGCGTAAAATCTTCTTGACGGTCCGGGCGGCTTGATTTCCGGTCCCGGACGGCCTAGCATTGCGTTCCGGCCTCTTTCCGGAACCGGGGCCCCCGCCATGACCCGCGAAATCCGCCTGTTTCTCCTTGCCATCGTCCTGCCCGCGCTGATCGTCGCCGCGGGCGGGGCGCGTCTCCTCGCTCTGGAAGCGGCGCGGGCGCGCACGGCGGACCACGAGACGGTCCACCTGCGAACGGTCGCCGTCGCGGCGGACATC
>JAFUXX010000113.1 GCA_017476965.1 Kiritimatiellia bacterium
CGCGGACGTCATTTTGCGGGAGCCCTGACGCCGCCGCTGCGGCGCCTCTCGCGGGCCGCTCCGGGGCGCTCCGGCCGGCCGCGGCGATTTGCGGGTGCATTTCGCGGCGGTTTGTGCGATAATTGCGCCGTTGCGCGCGCCGGAACGACAGCGCGCCGCGGACAGCACACCATGAACGGCACAGAATACGATTTCACCGCAATCGAAAAGAAGTGGCAGGCACGCTGGGAAGCGGAAAAGACCTTCGCCGCCGTCGATTTTTCGCCCAAGCCCAAGTACTACGCGCTCGACATGTTCCCGTACCCGTCTGGCGCGGGGCTCCACGTCGGCCACCCGGAGGGGTACACGGCGACGGACATAGTCTGCCGCTACAAGCGCGCCAAGGGCTTCAACGTGCTGCACCCGATGGGCTTCGACGCGTTCGGCCTCCCGGCCGAGCAGTACGCCGTGGAGACCGGCACGCACCCGCGCATCACGACCGAGAAGAACATCGCCAACTTCACGCGCCAGATCAAGGCGCTCGGCTTCTCCTACGACTGGGACCGCGAGGTGCGCACCTGCGACCCCGACTACTACAAGTGGACGCAGTGGATTTTCGAGAAGCTCTACGAGAAGGGCCTCGCGTACGTGGCGGAGGTGCCGGTGAACTGGTGCCCGGCGCTCGGCACGGTGCTCGCCAACGAAGAGGTGATCGACGGCCGCTCCGAGCGCGGCAACCACCCCGTGGTGCGCCGCCCGATGCGCCAGTGGATGCTCAAGATCACGGCCTACGCCGAGCGCCTGCTCAAGGACATCGACACTGTCGACTGGCCCGAAGGCATCAAGGAGATGCAGCGCAACTGGATCGGCAAGTCCACCGGTGCGGAGGTGGTGTTTGGCGTGCGCGCGGCGCACGCCAAACACCGCGGCGATGAATCGCCGCTTCGGCTCACGGGTGATGGGGAGGGCGCGGGCGAGGGCGCTGGCAGCCGAAGCGCCGACAACTCGGAAAACTCTGGAGATGCCTCCGGTAGCCGATGCGCCGATTCATCGGCGCGGATCGTGGTCTACACCACGCGCTGCGACACGCTCTTCGGGGCCACTTACATGGTGATGAGCCCGGAGTACGCGCTCGTCACGAAGTGGCTCGAAGAGGGGCGCCTCACGAATCCCGACGAGGTGCGGGCGTACCGCGAGGCCGCGGCGCGCAAGTCCGATTTCGAGCGCACCGAAATGGCCAAGGACAAGACCGGCGTGCAGCTCGGCGGCATCGTGGGCGTGAATCCGGTGAACGGCGCCGAGATTCCGATCTACATCTCCGACTACGTGCTCGCTTCCTACGGCACTGGCGCGATCATGGCCGTGCCCGCGCACGACACGCGCGACTGGGAGTTCGCCAAGAAATTCGGCATCCCGATGGTCGAGGTGGTCGCCGGCGGCGACATCGAGAAGGAGGCTTTCACCGATTGCGCCACCGGCACGATGGTGAACTCAGGCTTCCTCACGGGACTGTCGGTCGACGAAGCCAAGAAGAAGATGATCGCGTGGCTCGAAGAAAAGGGCTGCGGCCGCGCGAAGGTGCAGTACAAGCTTCGCGACTGGCTCTTCAGCCGCCAGCGCTACTGGGGCGAGCCGTTCCCGGTGATCCACATGGACGACGGCTCCACGCAGCTCGTGCCCTCCGAAGACCTGCCGCTGGAGCTCCCCGAGCTTACCGACTACAAGCCCACGGGCACCGGCGATCCGCCTCTCGCGAAGGCCACGAACTGGACCCGTTACACAGATCCCAAGACAGGCAAGACCGGCTGGCGCGAGACGAACACTATGCCGCAGTGGGCGGGCTCCTGCTGGTACTACCTGCGCTACATCGATCCGCACAACGCGCAGGCCTTCTGCGACAAGAAGAAGGAAGCTTACTGGATGCCCGTCGATCTCTACGTCGGCGGCGCGGAACACGCGGTGCTGCACCTGCTCTACGCGCGTTTCTGGCACAAGGTCCTCTTCGACCTAGGTCTCGTCTCCACGAACGAGCCGTTCCAGAAGCTCGTCAACCAGGGCATGATCCTCGGCATCTCGTACAAGGATCCGCGCGGCGTGCTGGTGCCCACGAACGAGGTCGATTTCACCGACCCGCAGCACCCGAAGCGCGTCTCGGACGGCGCCCCGCTCGTCGAATTTCCCGCGAAGATGAGCAAGTCGCTCAAGAACGTGGTGAACCCGGACGACGTGATCCGCGACTACGGCGCGGACGCCCTCCGTCTCTACGAGATGTTCATGGGCGCGCTCCAGGACGTGAAGCCGTGGAACACCAAGAACCTCGAAGGCGTCGCGCGCTTCCTGCGCCGCTCGTGGAACATGGTGACGGGGCAGGAGATCGTCGACGCGCCGCTTTCCAAGGAGCAGGACCGTCTGCTCAACGCGACGGTCAAGAAGGTGTCGCAGGACATCGAAGGCCTCGCGTTCAACACCGCGATTTCGCAGCTCATGATCTTCCTCAACGCGTTCGCCGGCGAGGGCAAGCCCCTGCCGCGCAAGGCCGCGGAGACCTACGTGCAGCTGCTCGCGCCGTTTGCGCCGCACGTCGGCGAAGAGCTCTGGGAGCGGCTCGGCCACGAAGGCGGCGTTTCGTACGTGCCGTGGCCGGAGTGGGACGAAAAGGCGCTCGTTCTCGACGAGGTCGAAATCGCGGTCCAGATCCGCGGCAAGGTGCGCGCCCGCATCATGATGCCGGCCGCCGCGACTCCCGCCGAGATGGAGAAGATCGCGCTCGCCGACGCCAAGGTGCAGGCCGCGCTCGCCGGCGCCGCTCCGCGCAAGGTGATCGCCGTTCCCAAGCGCCTCGTCAACATCGTCGTCTAACCACGCGCCAGCCGTGAACGACCCGGCCGCAGCATCCCTCGACCTCGGCTTCGCGCAAGTCGACCTCGACCGCTTGCGGCGGCAGGGCGTGCCGGAGGTCGTGTACGGCGCCGGCAAGACCGCGGATCAGATCGCCGCGATCGCCGCGGCCTTGCGCGACCGCGGCCAGTCCCCGGTTCTCGTCACGCGCATCGACGCGGAAAAGGCGGCGGCCGTCGCGGCGGCGCTGGGCCCCGGTTTCGAGTACTGGCCCGCGGCCCGACTCGGACGCCTCGGCCCGGCCCGCGAGCCTGACGGCAAGGGCCGCATCGCCGTCGTGTGCGCCGGCACGAGCGACCTGCCCGTGGCGGACGAAGCCGCCCTCGTCGCCGAATCGCTCGGCAACGAGGTCCTGCGCGTCACGGACGTCGGGGTGGCCGGGTTGCACAGGCTCCTCGCACGGGCCGACGAAATCCGCTCCGCCCGCGTCGTAATAGTCGTCGCCGGCATGGAAGGCGCGCTCGCGAGCGCCGTGGGCGGGCTCGTTTCCGCGCCGGTGATAGCGGTTCCAACGAGCGTCGGCTACGGTGCCGCTTTCGATGGGCTCGCCGCGCTTCTCGCCATGCTCAACAGCTGCGCGGCCGGAGTTTCGGTGGTCAACATCGACAACGGCTTCGGCGCCGGATTCCTCGCTTCGAGGATAAACCACCTGCAATGAAAACGCTCTATTTCCAGCTCGAATCCGGCGCCGCCGGGGACATGCTCGCTGCGTCGCTCCTGGAACTCGTCCCGGATTCCGCGGCCTCGCTCGAACGCCTGTCCGCGATGGGGATTCCCGGCGTGGAGTTTTCCACGGCCCGTTCCGCCAGAGGAGGGATCGCCGGCACGCTTTTCGACGTCCGCGTGAACGGCGAAGTCGAAGGCGTCTCCGCGCCCGCCGAACATCACGAGCATCACCACGAGCACGAACACGAGCATCACCACGATCACGACCACGGCGATCACGACCACGGCGATCACGACTACGGGCACGGCGACCACGACCACGGGCACCACCATCACCACCACGCGGGGCTTGCGGAGATACGGGCTCACATCGACGCGCTTGCCGCGCCTGAGAGCGTTCGCGCGGGAGTCCGCGCCGTGTACGACATAATCGCGGAGGCGGAATCGAAAGCCCACGGCCGCCCGGTCGAACTCGTGCATTTCCACGAAGTCGGCGCGCTCGACGCCGTTGCGGACGTCGCGGCCGTCTGTTCGCTGATCGAGGAAATCGCGCCGGACCGGATCGTGGCTTCGGTGCCGAATGCCGGCGGCGGCACGGTGCGCTGCGCCCACGGAGTGATGCCGGTGCCAGCTCCGGCGACTGAACGCATTCTCGAAGGGATGCCTTGGCGCGGCGATTCGCCGGAGTGCGGCGAGCTGCTCACCCCGACCGGCGCGGCGCTGCTGCGCAAATTCGTCGACCGCTTCGGTCCCAAGCCCGAAGGCCGCACGATCCGGACCGGTTGCGGCCTCGGCCACAAGGAGGTCGAGGGGCGCGCGAATCTCGTGCGGGCTATGCTCGTCGAAGAAACCGCCGAACCCGCCGCCCCCGGCGGACCGAACGGCCGCGTGACGGAACTCGCGGCGAATTTGGACGACATGACGGGCGAAGCGCTCGCTTTCGCCTGCGACCGCATCCGCGAGGCCGGGGCGCTCGACGTTTCCGTCGCGCCGCTGTTCATGAAGAAGGGACGCCCGGGCCACCTCCTTCTCGTCCTCGCCGCGCCGGAGGACGCCGATCGCGTCGCCGCGACGATTTTGCGGGAAACTTCCACCATCGGCGTGCGGCGCAAAGACTGTGCGCGGTACGAGATGCGGCGGGAGTCCTGCGTCGTCGGCACGGATCCGGACGGCAACCCGGTGCACGTGAAGCGCAGCACCGGTTACGGAGCGGAAAAATCGAAGACGGAATTCGACGATTTGGTCCGGCTCGCTTCCGGCCTCGGATCGCGGCAAGCGCCGTATTGCGGCGGCGCCATGTCCGCCGAAACGCCTCGATGCGGGGAATCGCGATGAACGGCAGAGTCCAGGCCGACGCCCCGCTCGCGGACAAAGTCGCCCTCGTCACGGGCGGCTCGAAGCGGCTCGGTCGCAGGATTTGCCTCGCGCTGGCCGGCGCCGGGTGCGACGTCGTGGTGCACTGCAACCGGTCGCGCGCCGACGCCGAAGCGCTCGCCGGCGAGATTCGCGGCCTCGGGCGGCAGGCGTGGTGCGTCGAAGGGGATTTCTCGAATCCTTACGCGGCGGACGCCACGATGGACGGCGCGTGGGAGATGGCGGGCTGGGTGGACGTGCTCGTCAACAACGCTTCCGAGTGGTCGCACGCGGAACTTGCGGACGCCACGGTCGAGGAGACGGAGCGGCTCTGGCGCGTGAACTGCCTTTCGCCGGTCCGCCTCGCGCGCGCGATGCGCGAAAAGGCCGAGGCTGCGGTCGCGTCGGGAATGCTGCCGGACCACTGGCGCGGCTCGGTGGTGAACGTGCTCGACCGCGACATCGCGCGCCGGTCCGCCGGGCGGTACCCGTATTGGTCATCCAAGCGCGCTCTCGCCGATTTCACCGAATGCGCGGCCCTCGAATTCGCGCCGCGCATCGCGATGAACGGCGTCGCCCCGGGCCCGGTGCTTGCGCCGGAATCGCCCGCGCTTTCAGAACCCGCCGGCGAACTGCCGCTCGGGCTGCGGCCCGCGCCTGCGGACGTCGCCGCCGCGGTCGTGTACCTGGCTTCCGCGCCGTCGGTAACGGGCCAGATACTGTACGTGGATTCAGGCCAGCGGCTGCTCGGCTGAAAGAGCGGGGCGGGGCGGAAGCGCGCGGGCCCGGCGCGGCGTCACGGGCGCCAAGGGCGGAGGGGCGCTTTGTCCGCCTTGAGGAGCAGCTCGATTTCGCGGGGCGTCGCTTCGCGCCAGCATCCGGAGCGCAGGTCAGTCGGGAGCTTGAGGGCGTTCACGGCCGTCCTGCGCAGCGATTCCACGCGCAGGCCGGTCTTTTCGCACATGCGGCGGATCTGCCTGTTGCGGCCTTCCTTGAGCTTGAAGACGAGCCTGTGGCGCGGGCCGGCGGGGCCGTCCGCGAGCCGCATGGCGTATTCGACGCGGACGGGCGCGAGCCTCACGCCGTCGAGCTCCATCGGGCCTTGCAGGGAGTCGAGCGTTTCGTCGTCGAACACGCCGCAGACCTGGACGCGGTACGTCTTGGAATGGCCGTTGCGGGGGTGGGTGAGCTCGTTCACGAGCTCGCCGTCGTTCGAAAGCACGAGCAGACCGTCCGAATCGCGGTCGAGCCGCCCGGCCGAAACGACGCGCTCCTTCACGCCGCGGAGCAGGTCGTAGACGGTTTCGCCGCGCCCTTCCTCGCGGGTGCAGAGCGTGCCGCGCGGCTTGTTCATCAGGATCACGCGTCGGCGCGGCGGGTCGGCGGCGGAAATCCTGCGGCCCTCAACTTCGATCACGGCCGATTCGGGATTTTCGACGCGGAAACCGGGCTCGCGGACGATCCTGCCGTCCACTTTCACCGCGCCGCCGGCGATGATGGACGCGCAGTGCCGGCGCGAATCCACCCCGGCGCGTTCCAGGATGCACTGAAGGCGGTTGGATGCCACGGCGCTAGAAGAAGAGTTTGGCGAGGGCCAGCGCGCCCTGCTTCCACGGGACGCGGTGGGACACGCCGGATTTGCCGGCGAACTCCGCCACGTGGTCCGCGTACCAGTCGTAGTTGCGCACGAGCGCGTCGCGGTTGGAATACTTGGGGGCGAAGCCGAGTTTCGCCTTGGCCTTGTCGATCGAGACGAACGACTCCTTGCAGGCCGTCTCGTAGACCCAGGCGTAGAGCGGGGAAAGGTGGATTTTTTCGAGGAAGCGCAGGGCGGCGATGACCGGCCGCGCGGGGAAGCCCTTGATCTTCTTGCCGTAGCCGGCGCGGTCCAGCACGGCCTGCCAGTCCTCGCGCATGGTGCCGTACTCCGCGGCGCCGATGTTGAACACGTCGTCCACGTCGGCGGCGGGGAGCGTGAGGCAGGCGTAAATGGCGTCGCACAGGTCGTCCACGTCGAGAAGCTGGTACGGGTTGCTCCCGTCGCCGATCATCGGGAAACCGTGGCCCGTGTACGCCCAGTCGTATAGCAGGGCGAACACGCCGAGCCGTTCGGGGCCGACGAACGACTTCGGCCGCAGGACGGGAATGCACAGCCCGCGGGAGCGGAACGCCGGCACGATGTCGCGCTCCACCTCGACCTTGCACCGGCCGTAGGGGCCCACGCCGACGAGCTCGTCGGTTTCCAGCAGCGGGTGGTGGTCCGGCACGCCGTAGACGGCGGTCGAGGAGATGTGGACGCAGCGCTTCACGCCGTTGCGCAGCGCGGCTTCGAACACGTTGCGCACGCCGTCGACGTCCGTCGAGCGGATTTCGTCCTCCGTGTACAGCGGCAGGGCCGCCGCGCAGTGGACGACGCAATCGTACCCCTTCATCGCCTCTAGCAGCGTCGGGAAGTCGCGTATGTCCTCGCGGAAGCACTCCACTTCGCCCTTTTCGGGGTAGTCGAACGGGGCGATGTCGTACACGGCGATCTTTTCCGCCCCTCGCGCCTTGAGCGCGCGCACGAGGTTGATGCCGAGGAACCCCGCTCCTCCCGTCACGAAAACTTTCATCTGCAACTCCTGCGGCCGGCGCCGCCCGTGCCCGGGCGTCCCGTCCGTTTCACGCGGGAAAGCCCTTCCCGCGAACAGCGAAAATCGTACCGGGAACGGTTCGCGGAGTCAACCCGCCTTTCGCCGGAAATCCGAGCCCGCTTCTATCCCTCCATCGAGCGCTCCCACGACACGGACAAGGACGGCCACGTCATCTGTTTCGGCGAAATCGTCTCCGTCTACCTGCTGGGTTTTCGGGTGTAGTTTCCGTTCCGGGGTGAAAGTTCGGCGCTACGCCGGTATTCCGGCCTCCGCCGCCACAGGAACGTGGCGGCGGAGGCTGGAGACCGGGGACTTGGCCGCTCCTCTAGCGGGCGGCGCGGGCGGACGGCCGCGAAGTTTCGAACTCGACCGGGGCGAGGAGTCCGGTCGGGACTATGTTGCGGCGGCTGGTCTTGTGCGCGCGCAGCTCGTTGGGGCCGATCCAGACCGGATCGGGTCCGTCGAGATACAGCGGTCCGAACGCGTTGCGGCGGTGGCCGTAGACCGTGACGAGCAGTTCGCGCGCGTCCGGCGCGGCGGCGAGCGCCGGGCCGATGTCCG
>JAFUXX010000114.1 GCA_017476965.1 Kiritimatiellia bacterium
GGCGGCGTCGCCGTAGGCCGCCCATTCGCCTGCGGGCGGGAGCCAGTCGAAAGTCGCGGCGCGGGCGGCGGAAGCAAGCGCGGCGGCGGAAAGCGCGGCCGCCGCGGCGGCCGGAACGCGGAAACGGAAACGGGGAGCTGATGGGTTCATGGCGAAATGATTGTAGCGCCGCGCGGCGGGGTACGCCACCTCCGCGGGCGGACAAAAACATTTCAATCCGCGCAACCGCCGGCCCCGCCGAATTCCGCGCGGCAAAACCGTTGTTGCGCGGAAAAGCCCGTTTTGATAGGCTTTTCGCCCACGGAGAACACTCCCATGCCAAGGAAGACCAGGCCCCGCGAAAAGAATCCGAGAATCCTCATAGTCACGCCGGAGATAACGTACCTCCCGGCGGGGATGGGCAACATGGCCAACAAGATGACCGCCAAGGCCGGGGGTCTGGCGGACGTCTCGGCGTCGCTCGTTTCCGCGCTCTTCGAGCTGGGGGCGGACGTCCACGTGGCGCTGCCCTACTACCGCAAGATGTTCCACATGGACGTGGGCAATCTCGTGGAGCGCGAGCTGCTCGTCTACAAGTCCGTGCTGCCGGAGTCGCGCATCCACCTCGCGCACGACCGCCTCTTCTACTACCGCGACCGCGTCTATTCGTACGACGACGCGGTGAACCCCCGCATCGCCCTCGCGTTCCAGCGCGAGGTCGTCAACAACATCATCCCCGTCGTGCAGCCCGACCTCGTGCACTGCAACGACTGGATGACTGGGCTCGTGCCCGCCGCCGCGCGCGCGATGGGCATAAGGTCGCTTTTCACCGTCCACAACATCCACACGCGCCGCCTGACTCTGCCCGAGATCGAGGATTTCGGGATCGACGCGGCGGAGTTCTGGAACGAGCTGTACTACTGCTCCATGCCGGGCAACTACGAGTGGACGCGCAACACCGGCGTCCCCGTGGACCTGCTCGCTTCCGGCATATTCGCCGCCCACCACATCAACACCGTTTCCCCGGCGTTCCTCGACGAAGTCGTGCGCGGCGAGCATTCGTTCGTGCCGGATTCGATCCGCTCCGAAATCCGCGCCAAGGCCGCGGCCGGCTGCGCGCAGGGCATCCTCAACGCCCCGGACCCCGGCAACGACCCGAAGACGGATTCCGCGCTGCCCGTCCGCTACGGCCCGGCGGACCACGCCGCCGGCAAGCTCGCGGCCAAGCGCAAGCTCCAGGAAGACCTCGGCCTCGACAGGGACGACGGCGCGACGATCCTCTTCTGGCCCTCGCGCCTCGATCCCGTGCAGAAGGGGTGCGCGCTGCTGACGGACATCCTGTACTCCGTCCTGCACCGCTACTGGGACCGCGACCTGCAGGTCGTCGTGGTGGCCAACGGCGCGTACCAGGGCATCTTCCGCTCGATAGCCGATTTCCACGGCATCCACAACCGCCTCGCGGTCGCGGATTTCAACGAAAGCCTCTCCCGCCTCGCCTACGCCGGCTCCGACTTCACGCTCATGCCGTCGCTTTTCGAGCCGTGCGGCCTGCCGCAGATGGTCGGCGCGCTCTACGGGTCGCTGCCCGTCGTGCGCGACACCGGCGGCCTGCACGACTGCGTGGATCCGATCGATCCGGCCCGCTCCAGCGGCAACGGCATCGTGTTCCGCGACTACGATTCCAACGCGCTCTCGTGGGCGATCGACAGGGCGATGGACTTCCAGGCGCTCCCGCGCGAAGTCCGCGAGGCCCAGGTGGCGCGCGTCATGCGCGACGCCGCCGAACGCTTCAACCACAAAGTCTGCGCGAAGGCGTACATCGCCATGTACGAGAAGATGCTCAAGCGTCCGCTCGTCGCGCGCGGAAAAGCCTGACAAGATGAAATACACCAGCACGCGCGGGGGCGGCGCCCCCGTCCCGTTCGCCGAAGCCGTCGCCACGGGCCTCGCCCGCGACGGCGGCCTGCTCCTGCCCGAATCGTTTCCCGACGTCCGTTCCGGCCTTTCCCGCTGGTCGCGCCTCCCGTTCGCCGAGCTCGCTTTCGAGATCGCGCGCCTTTACGCGGACGACGTCCCGGAGGCCGACCTGCGCGCCATAATCGAAAAGTCGTACGCCGTCTTTTCTCCCGTGCCTCCCGCGCCGGACCAGCCCGGCACCGGCCCCGAACCCGTGCCGGTGCGCCCGTGCGGGCCGGTGCACGTGCTCGAGCTCTACCACGGCCCGACGCTCGCGTTCAAGGACGTCGCGCTGCAGTTCCTCGGCAACCTGTTCGAGTGGATACTCGCCCGCGACGGCGGCGAGATGAACGTCGTGGTGGCCACGTCGGGCGACACCGGGTCCGCCGCCATCCACGGCCTGCGCGGCCGCAAGGGCGTCCGCGTTTTCGTCCTCCATCCCGCAGGGCGCGTTTCGCCCGTGCAGGAGCGGCAGATGACGACCGTGCTCGACCCCAACGTCTTCAACATCGCGCTCGACGGCACGTTCGACGACGCGCAGGCCATGGTGAAGACGCTCTTCTCCGACCTGCCGTTCAAGGATTCGCGCCACCTCGCCGCGGTCAACTCCATCAACTGGGCCCGCGTGCTCGCGCAGGTGACGTACTACTTCTACGCCGCGTTCCGCACGATGGAGCGCACCGGCGCGGGCGAAGTGTCGTTCTCCGTGCCCACCGGCAATTTCGGCGACGTGTTCGCCGGATACGTCGCGTGGAAGATGGGGCTCCCCGTGCGCCGCCTCGTTCTCGCCACCAACGAAAACGACATCCTGGCGCGCTTCTTCGAAACCGGCCGCTACGCCAAGGGCAAGGTGGTGCCCACGATCTCCCCGTCGATGGACATCCAGGTCGCGTCCAATTTCGAGCGCTGGCTCTACCTGCACACCGGCCGCGACGCGGCGACGGTGCGCGGGTGGATGGAGCGCTTCGCCCGCGAAGGCGCGATCGAGATCGAACCCGGCCCGGACGGCCGTTTCGACCCCGTGCTGCGCGCCGGCCGCGCGGACACCGCCGCGACGCTCGAAACGATCCGCCGGTTCCATTCCGATTACGGCAGGCTGCTCGACCCCCACACCGCCGTCGGCGTGGCCGTTGCGCTCGAAAAGGCCGTCGAGCCCGGCGTGCCCGTCATCTGCCTCTCCACGGCGCATCCGGCCAAGTTCCCGGACGCCGTCGCCCGCGCGATCGGCGACGCGTCGGAGGCGACGCATCCCTCGGTGGAAGCGCTCGCCGGGCTCCCGGCGCGCAAGTTCACGCTGCCCACC
>JAFUXX010000115.1 GCA_017476965.1 Kiritimatiellia bacterium
GGCGGCGGCGCCGCGGGCGGCGGAGGCGGAGGCGGAACCTCGGGCGCGCCGCCCCCGTCCTTTTTGGTCGTTTCCGAAGTCGTGTCGGCGGAAACCGCCCCGGCCGCGGCCGCTGCCGCGGTCTCGCCCGGGCGGGGCATCGGGGTGTCGTCCCAGAACAGCGGCAAATCGCGCTGCGGCGGCAGATCCCCGGGCTTGTTTTTCTTCTGGCTCATGGCCGCGGAGGATACCAAAACGCCCTCCCCCGCGCAACCGCCGGCCCGCGCTTGACACAACCCGCCGACGAACGGAAAATCGGGGCCGTGCGGCGCGATGGAGCCTTTACGCGCGCGCCGCCTGCAAGTCCATGGACAAGCGCCGGATTCTCCTCCTGAAGTCGGCCGACGACCACCCCAAGCACCGGCAGTGGATCGACGGCGCGCGGCGCTACGCTTCCGCGCGGCAGTGGCGCGTGGACGTGATCCAGAGCGCGGACGCGACGCCGGAACACGTCCGCGCCGTGCTCGAAAGGACAAAGCCGTTCGGTTGCGTCGTCGAAGCGTACGTGAGGCTCGACGCGTTCCCGCCGGATTTCTTCGGCCCCACGCGCGTCTGCTACCTCGATCCGGCGGAGGAAAAGCTGCCGTGGCCCGGCGTCCCCGCCGTCGTCTGCGACAACAGGACCGTGGCGGAGGTCGCGTTCCGCGAACTTTCCGCGACGCTGCCGTCCTCCTACGCCGTGATTCCCTCCACGACGCTGCGCAGCTGGTCGCGCGACCGCGTCCGCGTCTTCAAGTCGCTCGCCAGGGCCGCGGGCAAGCCGTGCCGCGTTTTCCCGGTGTTCCCCCGCGAGCTGGGCTCGGTGCGCGACGCGCGCATGGAGCCGTGGATCGCCTCGCTCCCTTCCGGCTGCGCGATATTCGCCGTCTCGGACCTGCTCGCTTCCATCGCCGCCGGCGCCGCGCGCAAGACCGGCCGGTCCATTCCGCGCGAACTCTCGCTCATCGGCGTCGACGGCAGGTTCGAGTTCGAAACCGGCGGCGAGTCGTCCATCACCAGCGTGAACGTCGATTTCGAGCGCGCCGGGTTCCTCGCCGCCCAGGCGCTCGACAGGCCCGGCACGGGCGTCCTGAAGTTCGGCCCCCTGCTCGTCGCCCGCCACCAGTCCACCGGCGGCCGCGGCCGCCGCGAGGCGCTGATCCGCGACGCCGTGGAAATCATCCGCGCCGAGGCCTGCAACGGGCTCACCGCGGCGGCGCTCGCGGCGCGGTTCCCCGGCTCGCGCAACCTCTTCGAGCGCCGTTTCCGCGAAGCGACCGGACACTCCGTCCTCAGCGAAATCCTCCACGTGCGCCTCGAAAAGGCGTTCACCATGCTCGCGATGACCGACGTGCCCATCGGCGCCGTCGCCGACTTCTGCGGCTTCGGCTGCGACAGCGACCTGCGCAAGCTTTTCCGCGCCCGGACCGGAATTTCGATGCGCAAGTGGCGCGACAGCCAGCGCGCCAAGATATTTTCATAAAAATTCCCACTTGCCCCGTTTGCGCGGTGCTACCATCCTGTTGTCGGCGGACGGTTTGGCGCGCCGTCGCGCGCCGCGGCTTGCCGCCGGCAAACGGAAAGGAAAATGAACCACATGAGCATCGACAACCGGAATCGCGGGCTCTGCGCCCGCTTGACATTCGCGTGCCGCGAGTCCCTCGCCGCATTCGCGGCATTCGGCCTTGCCGCGCTTTCTTGCGCGAACGACGCGACCGTGTCCGCCTCGCTTTCGCAGGACGGCACGACCTTCACCGCCGCGTTCTCCGGCAACGCAAGCGAGACGAACTCTCTCTGGGTCGTTTACGACGCGACGGACAAGGGCTCCGGCACCAACGGCTGGGCGCACGTCGAGCGCCTTGGCACCGTCACGCCTGAGACGAACTCCTGGATCTACGCCGCCCCCGCCGGCTGGGGCGACACGGTGAAGGCCCTGCGCTTCGTCCTCTCCGAAGTGCCCTACGACTACGACTATTCGCTCTCGTACGTCAACAACTCCGCCAACACGCAGCGCATCGTCCTGGACGATTTCGAGCTCTACGCGAACTACCGCGTTTGCATGCAGGTCCGGACCACCGGAACCTCGTCAGCCAACAACGGCGCATTCTTCTCCAACCGCGCAGGCGCCGGGAACGTACAGCCGAATTTCACGCTGTTCGCAATCGGCAAAGCGAACTGGCGCTTCGACTACAACGAAACAAACAGCGGATATCCCGTCAGCGGCGTGGACGTGAACCAGGATTACTCCATCGTGGCCAGCAGCGCAGGGCTCTACGTGAACGGCAACGAGATCAAAACTCTCAAAGGCACCGCCGCCACCACCCAGTCGCGGGGCTCTCTCGAATTCTTCTGCGCAAACCAAACTGCCGGCACGATGTCCAACATGGGCCTTCGCTTCAACCTCTACGGCGCACAAGTTTACAACGCGCCGACGGGCGGCAACCTTCTTGTGAACCTCGTCCCGATGGTCAAAGACGGCGTGGCGGGCATGTATGATACCGTGCGCGCCAAATTCTACTTCAGCGACACGGGGACCGAACTCGCCGCCGGCGCGCGCATCGAATCCGCCAACCCGTTCTTCTCTTCCGCGCTCGTGGCAGTCGAAGAAGAGGGACCGACCGTCTTCACGCCGGCTTCCGCCACGACCGACGCAAACGACTACGACAACCACGACGGCGGCATCCTGAACGGCTCCGCCACGCTGACGCTTTCCGGCGCGAACGACTGGGGCGGCTCGTTCACCGTCTCGAACGGCACGCTCGTCGCCGCGTTCGGCCAGGGCCTCGGCGCGAACGACACGCTCGTCCTCGCCCCGACGAGCGGCCTCAACGGCACGACCGGCGGCTACGGCGGCTGGAACGGCCGCGCCACGGCCTCCTTCGGCTCGGGACCCGGCCAGATCAAGGTCGCAGCCGGCGGCTCCTACCTCTTCACGGCCGCCGACGGTGGCGAGCTGGAGGTTGATATTGGCGGCGAAGGGGCGACTCTTCCGCTCACCACCGATTACCGCCGCTTCCTCCTCAACGGCGCGGCCGGCGCCGGAACCCTGACCTTGATGAACCCGATTTCCATCCCGGCGAACCAAACGATGATCGTGCGCACCGGCTTCGGCAAGGCGATCCTCGTCGGCGACGTGGTCTCCGCCACGACGGACAGCACCGGCGCCTCGGTCTCGACCTACGACCTCGCGAACACCGGTCTCAACAACCCCGGCCAAACGGTCTTTGCCGGCACGGCCAACCGCTTCAAGACGCTCCAGGTGCTGAGCGGCACGTGCGTCATGGGCGACGGCTCCTCGACGACGCTCGACGGCAACTTCAAGGTCCAGAACGGCGCGTGCTTCGTCGCGACGAACGCGACGCTCGTCATGACCGGCGCCGCCGGCTATCTCTCCGACATCCAGGTCCCGGCCGGGACGGCGGAGTTCCGCGGCGGCTCCGCCACGGCGTCCCAGCTCATCGTCGGCACAAGCTACACTGCGGCCGGAACCGCCCCGGCAACGGCCGCCGTCACGATCGACGGTGCCTTGACGCTGGACGAGTCCCTCTCGGAGAACGCCTACGGCTCGATTACGGTCAACGGCAGCGCGGCCTCGACGGCGATGACGCTCGAAACCTGCGCCGACGTCTCCGCCGTCAACTGCAATTTCTACCGCCGCAACATCTACCACAACGGCGGCACGATGGCGCTCTCCGGCACCTACGGCCTCAACGCCATGGGCCGCGAAGGGACGGCGCGCTACTGGCTCTCCGGCGGCCGCCTCGTCGCCACGCGCGTCGTGCAATCCGACCCCACGGACGATGTCGCGTCGCCGGTCGCCATCTTCGTCTTCGACGGCGGCACGCTCGCCACGACCTCCTACGCCCAGTCGCCCTTCTTCCAGAACTTCTCCGGCTCGTCCGCCATCCAGATGACCGCCAAGGGCGGAACGTTCGAGGTCTCGAAAGATACGGCGATCACGAATCCGGTCGTCCACCTGAGCGGCTCGTGGAACTACGAGGCGGCCGATTACCTCGTCGCCCCTGCCTTCACGAAAACCGGCTCCGCGACGCTCACGCTCTCCGGCGGCGCTTCCACCTGGAAGTGCGCGACCGACGTCGCGGAAGGCACCCTCGCGCTCGCGTCCGGCGCGAACGCCGCCGCGCTGCCCGCGACGGGCGTAGTGCGCCTCACCGGCGGCACGCTCGACCTCGGCGGCAACGCCCAGACAGTGAAAGGGCTGGCCGGAACGGCCGGCAGCGTCGTGAACGGCTCGCTCGCCGCCACCGACGGCATCTACCCCGGCGGCGCGGGTGCGGTCGGGTCGTTCTCCTGCGGCGCGGCGCTCTCCGGCACGCTCTACATCGACGTCGACGCGGAGACCGGCGCATGCGATTCGATCTCCGTGCCAACGGGCTCGACGCTCGACCTCTCCGGCATCGACCTCGTCCTGCCCGAGACGATCCCGGAAGGCGTGGAGCGCCTCCGCGTCGTCACCGGCACCACGACCGGCGAGTTCAACAGCGTCGCCAACCTCCCGTCCGGCTGGGAGATGAACTACACCGCCGGTTACGCCCAGGCCAGGAAAATCATGGCCTTCGTGCTGACGATTCGCTAAACCGGCAGGGCCCGGCCGCCGGGCGGGCCGCCGATTTGGCCCGCCACGGCGGGGCCCGACCTCCGGTCCGGCCGCTTCCTCTTCCCCGATTCCCCGATGAACCCCACCTTCGACTCCCTTCCCGTCGCTTGCACCGAAACGGCGCCAGTTCCCGATCACGAACCCTCCCTCCTCCCGGCCGGCCGCAAATTTTCGCTCGTCTGGCACGACGAATTCGACGGCACCGCTCTCGACCGCTCCAAGTGGGACTACCGCCTCTGCATGATGCAGAAGCGGCACCCCGCATGGACCGACAGCGCCGTCCGCCTCGACGGCAAAGGCCACGCCGTCTTCGAGATCAAGATCGAGGACGGACGTCCCGTGAGCTCGCAGCTCCAGACCGGCTACAACTTCATGGACGCGCCTTACACCGAGACGCTCTGCAACGGCTCCGACCACATCCAGTGGCCGATCGGCAAGCTGAACGCCCCGCTCTTCGAGCATGCCTTCGGCTACTGGGAGTGCCGCTGCCGACTGCAGCAGATGCCGGGCTGGTGGAGCGCATTCTGGATCCAGAGCCCCACCATCGGCGCTTCGCTCGACCCGGCGCGCACAGGCGTCGAGATCGACGTCATGGAGTGCTTCAAGCCCGGAATCTGCCACGTCCACAATCTCTTCCAGGGCGGCTACGGCAAGGACAACCTCCGCACCACCGCCGGATACGACCTCGACATCGACAAGACCGTCTTCCACCGTTTTGGCGTCCTGTGGACCGACACCGGCTACACCTTCTACGTCGACGGCCGCGAGCACGGCCGCATCGAAGACCACGTCTCCCGCGTTCCCGAATTCGTCATCGTTTCCACCGAAGTGAAAGGCTACCGCCACGCGGACCACGCCCCGGTCCCCGAAGCCTTCGAAGCCGCCCGCGCCGGAGACGCCTTCCTCGTCGACTACGTCCGCGTCTTCGCCGAAGAGCGGTAAGCCGTGATGATAAACTTCAGAGAGCTGGCATCGGACTTTGTCGTCGTCGGCGGCGGCCTTGCCGGCGTGTGCGCGGCGCTCGCCGCCGCGCGCCACGGCGCGCGCGTGATTCTCGTGCAGGACCGCCCC
>JAFUXX010000116.1 GCA_017476965.1 Kiritimatiellia bacterium
GCTGGTCGGCAGGCTCAAGGAGCTGTGGAGCTATCTCCACGCGGCGTTCGAGGACGGCGACGACGGGCTGCGCGCAATACTGCACGCGACTACGCCGGAAGCGCTGCTCGCCGCCGCGCGCAAACTCGCCGCGCGCTGAATCGCGCCGCCGCGGCGGGGCGTCAGACGTCCTCGAAAAGCTGTCCCTTTTCGGGGATGTCCACGCGCTTGATGCCGGCGGCGAGAAGGTTCTGCCGGTGCGCTTCGCAGTACTTTTCTTCGCCGTGGACGCAGAAAGCGCGCCTGACGGACGGACCGAGCGACTTGGCGAACGCGACGAGCCCGGACCTGTCCGCGTGTGCGGAGAGGCCGTTGATCGTGAACACCGTGGCGCGGAGCGGATACATTTCGCCGTAGATTTTCACTTCCGGCGCGCCGTCCACGATGCGCCGGCCGAGCGTTCCTTCGGCCTGGAACCCGGTGAAGAGCACGAGGTTGAGCGGATCGGGAATCGTGTTCTTGAGGTGGTGCAGGATGCGCCCGCCTTCGCACATTCCCGAAGCCGAGAGGATCACCATCGGGCCGGGCTTGGAGTTGAGCGTCATCGATTCCTGCACGGGGCCGACGAAGTGCAGGCCCGGGAAGTCGAACGGGTCGCCGCCCGAGGCCAGGATGCTGCGCACGCCGTCGCGGAAGCATTCCGGGTGCTTGCGGTGGATTTCCGTCGCCTTCGCCGCGAGCGGGCTGTCCACGTAGACCGGAATCTGCGGAATCTTGCCCGAGGCGCGGAGTTCGTCGAGGAAGCGCAGCATCTGCTGTGTGCGGCCGACGGAAAACGCGGGCACGACGAGCTTGCTGCGGTGCTGGACGATGAACTGCACGTAGTCGCGGAGGCGGCCGCGGATGTTCTCGTCCGCCGGGTGGTCGCGGTCGCCGTAAGTGCTTTCCGTGATCAGCGCGTCGACGCCTTCGACCGGCTCCGGCGGTCGCAGGAACGGCTTTTCGCCGCTCTGCCCCAGGTCGCCCGTGAAGAGCAGGCGGCGGGGCTTGCCCCACTTGAGGTAGTCGAGCGCAACCGTCGCGGAGCCGAGGATGTGGCCGGCGTCGTGGAACGTCGCCTTGAGCCCGGGCACGATTTCGCGCGTTTCGCCGTACTCGAACGTGCGGAAAAGCGCCATCGCGCGCTCGACGTCCGGTATGTCGTACAGCAGCTCGAACGGCGTCTTGCGCTGTTCGCGGCGCTTTTTGTTCACGTACTCAACGTCCTTGGCCTGGAGGTACGCGCTGTCGCGCAGCATGGCGTCGCACAGGTCGCGCGTGGCGGACGTGGACCATATCGGCCCGCGGTACCCGGCCTTGACGAACGCCGGGATGCGGCCGCTGTGGTCGATGTGCGCGTGGGAGAGGATTATCGCGTCGATGGAGTCCGCGGGGAAGGGCAGGGCGCGGTTCGCCTCGAAAGCCTCCTTGCGGTGCCCCTGCAACAGTCCGCAGTCGAGCAGGACGCGGTGGCCGTCGAACTCGATGCAGTGCATCGAGCCGGTGGTCGTGCGCGCCGCGCCGAGAAACCTGATGTTCAGCATTTCGCCAATCTCCTTGTCTGGTCTTTTGCGTCGCGGCGGCGCCGCCGCGCGGTCAGCGTTCCGCCCGCGCGGCCGCTTTCGCGAGGCGCGCCGCTTCGCGGTACGACGCGCGGAAAAACTTGGTCCATTCCGTCTGTACGTCGGCGGCGGTCATGCCGCCCGCGGCGGAAGGATCGCGCGCCGCGCGCGTGACGCCCTTCCAGTCCAC
>JAFUXX010000117.1 GCA_017476965.1 Kiritimatiellia bacterium
GCTGTTTCCGGAATACGATCCGGCCAAGGACGCCATGCCGGAAGCCGCACGCCCCGCCTAGCGGCCGCTCCCGGCAACACGAACATCATCCTCTCGTCAGGGAGCGCGGAACCAGCACAACCCCTATCCCTGACCGAATACGTTTCAATCCTGCGTTTCTCGTCGATTTTGCAGCCCGCACGCGGTACAATCAAGTGGAATTGGATCAAGAGGTGGATTCGCTCGGACACCTTGACGCGGCGGCGCTCATGCGCAAATGGCACGAGATGATCTGGGCCGCGCGCGAAACGATCACGATCCTGCCGCCCGAAGAGGCCGGCAAGTGCGTTGCCAACGCGGACGGTACGCTTTTCCGCGGGTCGGACGACGAACTGCGCGCGGCGCTCGAGGCCGGCCGCATCGTCTTCCATGAGGGCTGCATCCACGGTGCGTGGCCCCGCGTCGTCGGATCGTAGGAGTTCAGCGCCTCGGGCCGGTGCTGCATCAAGTGCGCGTCGCGTTCTTCCGCCAGGCGCGCATGGTCGTACCGGTGGCGCGTTTGAAGAGGATGCCGAGGTAGGAGCCGCGGTCGTAGCCGAGACGCAGCGGGATGTCGTCGATGGGCACGTCGCCGTGGCGCAGGAGGGACTTCGCTTCTTCGGGCCGCCGGGCGTGGATTTCGTCGAGGATCGGGCGGCCGGTCCCCTTGCGGAAGGAGAGGTCCGCAATGCGGCGCGAGCAGCCCATGACCGCGACGACGTCCGCCGCGCCGATGCGGGTGTAGGCGTTGAGGCGGATCCATCCGAGGGCGCGCGAAACGCCCCGTTTTTGCTTTCCGTCACCCGTTTTGGTAGAATTTATGCCGCAAACGACAAGCCGTCGGGAAACGCAACACTGGAAAACCCGCCGCCCGAAACCATGCCGAAAAGCGTCCTGGTCATGCTTTCTTCCCCGCTCGCCGACCGCATGGCCGGCGTGGCGCGCTTTGCGCGCGAACGCGGCTGGCGCCTGATATTCCAGGACCGCTTCGGCTTCGCCCATCCCTTCGACTGGGCGGGCGACGGCGTGATCGCCACGATCCGCGGCGAGCCGCGCTCGCTCGCCTTCCTGCGCCGCCTCGTCCGCAATGGCGTCCCGATCGTCGATCTCACCTGCGACGTCCCCGCTTTCCCCTGCGCCCGCGTCTGCACGGACCACGTCGCCTCCGGACGCCTCGCGTCGGAGCATTTCGCCGAGCGCAACATCCGCTCGCTCGCTTTCTTCTCCATCGACCCCGGCCCCGTCCGCGACCGCCTCTGGCGCGGGTTTTCGGAGGCGTCCGCCCCCGCGCGCTGGTGCTTCTCGCAGGAGCGCCCCGACGCGCGCTGGGACGACTGGGACGCCGTCTCGCGGTGGCTTTCAGCGAAGATCGCCGCCGCGCCGCGGCCGCTCGGCATCCTCGCCTACGCGCCGACGGAGGCGGTGCGTGTGCTCGACGCCGCGCAGGGTCTCGGGCTCGACGTCCCCGGCGAAGTCGCCGTCGTCTCCGGCAACGACGACCCGATCCTCCTCGAAAACCAGTCCGTCCCGGTCTCCGCCGTCGATACCGCCAACGAGCGCTCCGCCTACCGCGCGGCGGAGCTGCTGCAACGCCTCATGGACGGCGAGCCGCCGCCCGCCGCCGCGATCGAGCGTCC
>JAFUXX010000118.1 GCA_017476965.1 Kiritimatiellia bacterium
CGCGCTGGCGCTCGCCGCGCTGCTGGGATTCCGCATCCTCGCGTCGGGAATGCCCGAATCGTGGGTCGCCCGCATCGAGGAAGCCGTTTCGACCGAAGCGCTCGCGGTCGAGCTTTCGGGCGTGTCGTTTTCGCTGCCGCGCATGACGCTGCGCTGCGGCTCGGTGCGGCTCTTCCCGCGCGGCAAGGTGCACGAACCCGTCGCCGCCGCGACCGGGGTCGGCGTGCGCCTGCACCCGAAACTCGGGCGGCCGGAGGCGGACTGGGTGCGCTCCGTTTCCGTGGATTCGGTTTCGGCGATCCTCCCCGAGGCCGGGCTGTTCCCGGAGAGCGAAGGCGGGGCGGCGGTGGTGCCGGACTTCCCGCCCGTGCGGGTCTTCTGCCGCCGCGCGGTTTTCGAAGGGCTCGAAGCGCACAGGCTCGAAGGCAGGCTTTCGGCGCGCGGCGGACGCGTGGAGCTGCGCGACGCGCGCGCGTCGTTCGCCGACATCAGGGAGCCGGCGCAGGACTTCGTCGGCAAGGTCGCGTTCGCCCCGGCGCTTCCCGCCGTCGAAGCCTCGGGGCGCGGGCGGCTCCTGCCGTCGAAGATCGTGCCGATACTCCGCTCCGCGGGCGCGCCCGGCGTGGCGAACGAAATCCTGATGTTCGAATTCCGCGGCGACGCGCCGTCCGCCAACGCGACGTACGAGTACGCCCCGGCCGCGGGGCGGCGGTTCCTGCGCATCGACGTGCGCGGCCGCGACGCGGAGTACAACGGCGTTTCGGTCTCCGCCTTCCGCGGACGCATCGAAGTTTCCGGCGACGGCGGATGGAACCGCGCGACGTTCGGCAACCTGCGCGTGGAGCGGCCGGAAGGCGCGCTCGACGGCGTGCTGGAAGTGGATTCCGCGGCGGGGACGCTCGGCTTTTCGTGCACGAGTTCCATCGACCCGGCGCGGCTCGCGGCGATCGTGCGCATAGTCCGGCCGGAGGAGAACCCGCCGCTCGTGTTCGGCTCGCCGGCGCGGCTGGAGGCGTCCGGCACGTACGACCTGGAATGCGGGCCGGGCGAACCGTTTTCCGAAAACGGCGCGACGAACCGCACCGACATTTCGCTCGCCGCCGCGCTGCCGTCGGCGACGGTGCGCGGGTTCGAGTTTTCGGACATTTCGGCGACCGCGCGCCTCAAGGGCGGCAGGTTCGAGATACCGTCCGCCGAGGCGCAGGCGATGGGCGGAAGGCTCTCGGCGCGGGGCGCGTTCGCCCTCGCGGGCGGGACGAACGAAGAAACGCGGCTCGCGTGCTCCTTCGACCTGCGCGACGTGCCGCACGCGCGCTGGGCGCACCTCATCGGGCAGGAC
The DNA here is from genome assembly GCA_017476965.1 of Kiritimatiellia bacterium. GTDB lineage: Bacteria > Verrucomicrobiota > Kiritimatiellia > RFP12 > UBA3636 > UBA3636. The sequence goes on from JAFUXX010000118.1 coordinate 1,340, forward strand.
GCCAACGCCGCCGCGGGCGGCTGGCTCGACCTGTCCGTGACGCTCGACGGGCCGCTGGCGGACATCGCCACGGGCGCGCCGGTGCGCACCTCGGGAACGGTCGCGGCGGACGTCCGCGAGGCGCACGTCTTCCGCGTGCCGCTCTTCGCCGGGCTCACTGACCTGCTCGCGGAGCGCATTCCGGGCGTGGACTTCCTCGTCGACCAGAACGAGGCTTCGCTGCGCGCCGCGCTCTCGGGCGGCAGGTTCGACGTGTCGCGGCTGTCGGTCTCCGGCTCGGCGTTCAGCATGGACGGCCACGGCACGGTGCGGCCCGACGGCTCGGACCTCGACGCCGTGCTGCAGGTGCACCTGATGAACCGCGGCACCTGGGTCGGGCGGCGGCTCTACGAAATACTTTCGCCGATTTCGCGGATTTTCGCGCTGCGCGCGAGCGGATCGGTGGCGGAGCCCAGGTGGTCCGCCGCCACGCTCGGCGGCGGCGGGAACCGCAGGGATTCCACAAACGGGGGAACCGGAAAATGACAGCGCTTCGAAAGACTCTTTTCGCCGTTTTCGCGGTCGCCGTGGCCGCGGTGGCGGCATGGGCGGTGGCGGAACTCTTTTTCGTCCACGGGGTTTCGCAGATGGGGCGGATCCGCGCGGCGGCGTCCGCCGGCGCGCTGGCGATGCTGTTCGCCACGTTCGAATGCATACGGCGCACGCAGCTGAGGGAGCGGTACGCGCTGCTCTGGATTTTCCCGTGCTTCCTCATGCTCGTGCTGGCGTTTTTCCCGCGGCTGCTCGATTTCGTGCGCTCGTTCTTCGGGATGGAGTACTCGTCGATCCTCGCGGCGGCGGCGTTCCTTTCGCTGGTGTTCGCGATGTTCGTCTTTTCGCTCGCGGTTTCGCGCGACGAGGCGAACGCGACGGCGACGGTGCAGCGCCTCGCGACGCTCGAAGCGCGCGTCCGCGAACTCGAAGCCGCGGCCGGAAAGGAGCCGCCCAAGGATGTCGTCTGAACGCGCCGCTGCGCCCCTCCTGCGCCGGATC
>JAFUXX010000119.1 GCA_017476965.1 Kiritimatiellia bacterium
CCAGAGGAAGAACCGCGCCACGAGGAGGGCGGCGAAAACGCAGGCCGCGGCCGGGAGCCACTTGCGGATGGCGCTTCCGCGCCCAAGGGCGTGGCCGCGGGCGCTCACCGCGCGCCCTCCGCGCCGCGGAGCCGGTCGACGAACTCGTCGAAGAAGAGGTCGAGGTAGTCCGGCGAAAACGCGGACGAATGCGGGTAGAGCCAGCAGTTCGGCGCGCCGCGCAGTGGAGACTCCGCGGGAAGCGGCTCCTCGCGGAAGACGTCCAGCACCGCGCCGGCGAGGCGCCCCTCGCGGAGCGCGGCGGCGAGCGCGGCTTCGTCCACGCAGTTGCCGCGGCCGTAGTCGAGGAAGTACGCCGAAGGTTTGGCGAGAGCGAGGCGGCGGGCGTCGAAAACGCCGTCCGTCCCGGCGCCGGACGGGAGGAACGCGAGGATGAAATCCGCCGCCGCGACGGCGCGGTCCAGCGCGTCGGCGCCGAGCGATTCGTCGCCGGGGCCGAACCATTCCGGCGCCGGGTGCGCGGAGCGGGACACGCCGAGGACGCGCGGACCGAACGGCTTGAGGAACCTGCCGGCCGCGCGGCCGATCGCGCCGAACCCGACGATGGATACGGTCGAACCCGCGAGCCTGCGCGCCCGGGCGTCGTAGAACGGGCGCGGCCAGACCTCGGCGGCGTGGCCGCCGGCGGGCGGGTTTTTCATCAGCGACGCGCCCTGCAGGATGCAGTGGGAAAGGGAAAGAACGGCGGCGGCGGCGGTTTCGCCGAGGATCGCGCCGTGGAAAGAGCCGTAGCTGAGCGACACGCCGGGCGGAGGGACGACGGAAAAATAATCCCGGCCCGCGGCTGGGGTGCAGACGGCGCGGAGGCGCGGCGCCAGGGAGAACCACTCCTGCCGGAACGTCCAGACGAGAGCGTGCGTGGCGGCGGGGAGGAGGTGGAGGAACGCTTCCTCGCTCCTCGCGAGGGAGGCCGACGCGCCGAGCGGCCGGAGCGCCGCGGCGAAACGGGCGAAAGAGGGGTCCGCCGGCCTGAACGCGGCCACTGGGCTTTCGAGGAAAACCGCGACGTTCGTCTCGGACATGGCGCGGGGCTCCGGGGCTACTTCATCCACGCCAGGCCGTACGGGAAAACGAACGACGGCGGCAGGTAGCGCTCCTCGATGCGGTAGCGCATTTCGCGCACGAAATCCGGGCACTTGAGCGCGAGCCGCAGAGGGGTGGCGGCGGCGCGGGCGGCGAGGGTTTCGGCGTGTTCGGGGAAAAACGGCGCGGGCGGCTGCATCCCGGCGGGCGTGGCGCGCAGCGCGAGAAGGTCGCGGTACCAGTCCTCCATCGCCTCGTAGACGGCCTCGCGGCGCTCCTTTTCCTTCGTCTTGACGAGCGCCTTGAACTCGTCCTTCGACGGCGGGACCCAGTTCGCGGGATCGGAATCGGCGAGAGCCTTGAGCTCGGCGTTGACGTCGGACTCGGCGAGCTCCTTGATTTCGTCGAAAAGCGAACACAGGCGGGCCGAAGTGGCGGCCACGCGCAGGCCGGAGGCGTCGGAATGGCCGGCGAGGATCTCGGCGACGCGCGAGCGCCACGGCTCCTCGGGCGGCACGCGGCCGGTCGAAAGGTCGATCGAAAGGCAGCGCGAGCGGATCGTGGGCAGCAGGTCGGCCGGCTTCGCGGTGACGAGCAGGAAGAGCGTGTTTTCGGGAGGCTCTTCGAGGGTTTTGAGGATGGCGTTGGAGACGGTCGGGTTCATCCTGTCGGCGAAGAGGATGGTGCCGACCTTCCAGCCGCCCTCGAAAGACTTGGCCGCGACCCAGTCCATGAAGAACGTGCGCGAACCGGCGGGGTGCTTGCCGTCGGGGCGGAGCATCCACACCGGAATCTGCCGCGAAGCGCCGGCGGGCTCCAGCACGAGCGTGTCGGGGTGGGTGCCGGCCTCGACGCGGCGGCACGAGGAGCACTGCCCGCACGGGGCGCGGGCGGCGTCGCCGCACTCGCAAAGCACGCTCGCGGCGACGCGGCG
>JAFUXX010000120.1 GCA_017476965.1 Kiritimatiellia bacterium
ACTGGTGCATCTCGCGCCAGATCTGGTGGGGCCACCGCATCCCGGTGTACACCTGCGCCGGGTGCGGCCACGAGTGGGCCGCCGCGGAAAAGCCCTCTGTCTGCCCGAAGTGCGGCGCCGCCGCCGAAAAGATTTCGCAGGACCCGGACGTCCTCGACACCTGGTTCTCCTCCTGGCTCTGGCCGTTCTCCACGCTCGGCTGGCCGGACAAGACCGCGGACCTCGCGAAGTACTACCCGACGACGGACCTCTGCACCGCGCCCGACATCATCTTCTTCTGGGTCGCCCGCATGATCATGGCCGGCTGCAAGGTCATGGACGACGTGCCGTTCCGCAACGTCGTGCTCCACGGCGTCGTGCGCGACGCGCAGGGCCGCAAGATGTCGAAGAGCCTCGGCAACAGCCTCGACCCGCTCGAAATCATCGGCAAGTACAGCGCCGACGCCCTGCGCTTCACGCTGATGCAGACCACGTCGCCCGGCATCGACGTGTTCATCTCGATGGACAAGTTCGAGATCGGCCGCAACTTCGGCACCAAGATCTGGAACGTCGCGCGCTTCATCCAGATGCACGCGGGCAAGGTGGAGGGCTTCTCCTTCGCAGCGTTCCGCGGGGAAGGAGAAGCCGTGGGTGGAACGGGCGCTCGTCACTCGTCACTCGTCGCTCGTCACTCGCCGAGCGCCAGCGAGGCGGCGGCGCTCTCGCTCGACGACCGCCACATCCTCGCCACGGCGGACGCCGCGCTCGCCGCGATGGACGCCGCGCTTTCCGGCTACCGCTTCCAGGACGCCGCGCTCGCGGTCTACGACTTCGTCTGGTCGCAGTTCTGCGACTGGTACGTCGAAGAGTCCAAGCGCGACCTGTACGGCGACGACCCCGCGCGCCGCGCCCAGGTCGTGGGCATCCTCGCCGGAGTGTTCGGCCGCGCGCTGCGCATGGTCCACCCGTTCATGCCGTTCGTGACGGAGGAAATCTGGCACCAGCTCGGCTACGCCGCGTCGGACGAGGAGACCATCTCGCACGCGCCGTGGCCGCAGCCGTTCCCGCCGGAGCTCAAGGCCGCGTTGGGCCTCGACGAAGAGGTCCGCGCCTACGTGAACGCCCGCCACGACCTCGTCACCGCCGGCCGCGCGCTCCGCTCCTCGATTTCGACCCTGAAGCCCTCCGACAAGGTCGCGTTCGTCGTGAGCGCCAAGACCCCGGCCGCGGCGGAGCGCCTCGCCTCCGAGACCGATTCCCTCGCCGCGTTCCTCGGCGCGTCCGGAGTCGAAGTCCTCTGCGGCGAAACGCTCTCCGGCATGCCTTCCGCGGACACCGCGCTCGGCACCGTCGCCCTCAAGCTCGAAGGATCGGTGGACGCCGAAGCGGAGAAGAAGAAGACGCAGGACGAAATCGCCAAGCTCGAAGGGTTCCTGCGCACGGTCGAAGCCAAGCTCGGCAACGAGACGTTCCTCTCCAAGGCCCCGGCGGCGATCGTCGCCCAGCAGAAGGCCCGCAAGGAAGAGCTCCTCGCCGATCTCGAACGCAAGCGCGCGCTGCTCGCGTCGCTCGGCTGAAACGCCCCCGCACCGCAACAAAGGCACCGCGAACGCCAATTTTTTACGGGTTGACAAACAGGCGCTATTTTGAGAGCGTTCCCCAGAGTTCCAGTCTAAACAACACCTCCGACAATGGCCAAATCCGCACTCATCACCGGCATCACGGGACAGGACGGCGCCTACCTGGCGAAGCACCTGCTCGGCCTCGGCTACGAAGTACACGGCATCATGCCGCGCCGCTCCACTCCGACGACGTGGCGCCTCGAGTACCTCGGCATCCTCGACAAGGTGAAGCTGCTCGAAGGCGACCTGGCGGACCCCGCGGCGTGCATGGGCGCGGTCCTCGAGTCGAAGCCCGACGAAATCTACAACCTCGGCGCCCAGAGTTTCGTGGCGACGAGCTGGCGCCAGCCGCTCCTCACCGCGCAGGCGACCGGCCTCGGCGCGCTCAACATGCTCGAAGCGATCCGCAAGGTCCGCCCCGAGGCGAAGTTCTACCAGGCTTCCACGTCGGAAATGTTCGGCGGCATGAAGGAGCGCCCGCTGCAGGACGAGGACACGCCCGTCCACCCGCGCTCCCCGTACGGCGTCGCCAAGCTCTTCGCCCACTGGGCCACGATCAACTACCGCGAGAGTTTCGGCATCTTCGGCTGCTGCGGCATCCTCTTCAACCACGAGTCCCCGCTCCGCGGCATCGAGTTCGTGACGCGCAAGGTGACGGACGCCGTGGCGCGCATCAAGCTCGGCAAGCAGAAGGAGCTGCGCCTCGGCAACATCGACGCCAAGCGCGACTGGGGCTTCGCCGGCGACTACGTGAAGGCGATGCACATGATGCTCCAGCAGCCGGAGCCGGATTGCTACGTCGTCGCAACGGGCGTCACGACGACCGTCCGCGACATGTGCCGCATCGCTTTCGAACACGTCGGCCTCGACTACCGCGATTTCGTGGTGATCGATCCCAAGTTCTACCGCCCCGCCGAAGTCGAAATCCTCCTCGGCAACCCGGCCAAGGCCCAACGCGTCCTCGGCTGGAAGGCGGAAACTTCCCTCGAAGAACTCATGGCGATGATGGTGGACGCCGACATCGAGCGCGTGAAGCGCGACTGCCGCTAGCCCCTCCCCCGCCCCCTCCGCCGCGCCGCCCGCTTGCCGCGCGGCGCGGTTTTTTTGCCCTCCTCCCCGACCGCCATGGACAAGATTTCTCTCGAACAACGCCTCGAACGCCTGTACTCCCGCCGCACGTTCGGGATAAAGCCCGGGCTGGGGACGATCAAGGCGCTCCTGGCCGAACTCGGCGACCCGCAGGAGAAGTTCCGCGCCATCCACGTGGCCGGGACCGACGGCAAGGGCTCTGTCTGCGCGTTCCTCGACGGCATCCTCCGCCAGACTCCGGTCCGCACCGGGCTCTACACCTCGCCGCACCTCGTGCGCCTGAACGAAAGGTTCAAGATCGGCGGCGTGGAGATGGCCGACGACGCGCTCGCCGCGCTCGTCGAGGAGACCGAGGCGGCGTGCGCGCGCCTCGTCGCCCGCGGGCTCCCGGAGCCCACGTTTTTCGAAACGACCACCGCCATGTGCGCGCTGTGGTTCGCGCGCGAAAAGGTCCCTCTCGCCGTGGTGGAAGTCGGCATGGGCGGCAGGCTCGACGCGACAAACGCGTTCGTCCCCGCCACGTGCGTCGTGACCCGCATCGGGATCGACCACTCGCGCTACCTCGGCTCCACGCTGCGCGAAATCGCCCGCGAAAAGGCCGGCATCGCGAAACCCGGCGTGCCGATCGTCCTCGGGGAAATGCCGGACGAAGCCCGCGAAGAGATTCTCGCCCGCGCCCGCGAGGTCGGCGCCCCTGCCGTGCTCGCCGGCGACGCCTGCGCCGTCCGCCGCGTGAAGTCCAAAGTCCCCGGCGGGCTGTCCGTGGCAGTTTCGACGCAGGAGGCGGACTACGGCCGCGCCGACTTGAACCTCGCCGCCGCGTACCAGCTCGAAAACGCCGCGACCGCCGTCGCCGCCGCGGAAACGTTCTTCCGCGCCGTCGGACTGCCGCTGCGCCCGGAGTTCGTCGCGCCCGGTCTCGCCGCGGCGACGCTTCCAGGCCGGTTCCAGACGCTTTGCGACGATCCGCCGACGGTTCTCGACGGCGCCCACAACCCCTGCGCCGCCGAAGCGCTCGCGGATTCGCTGCGGGCCCGCAAGTTCGGCAACGTCCGCCTCGTCTGCGGAATGTGCGCGGACAAGGACAACGCGGGCGTGCTGCGCGCGCTCGCCCCGCTCGTCGCGAAAGTCTGGACCGTCCCGCTCGCGAACCCGCGCGGCGTGTCGCCCGAAACGCTCGCCGGCTTCGCCCGCGGCGCCGGCATACGCGAAGTCCGCGCCTGCGGATCGGTCGATGAGGGCCTCGCCGCGGCAAAGGCCGACGCCGCCTCGGCATCCGCCCCCGTCGTCATCGCAGGCTCGCTCTTCCTCGCGGGCGAAGTCCTCGCCCTCCGATCCGCCCGCCGGTAAAATCTTGA
>JAFUXX010000121.1 GCA_017476965.1 Kiritimatiellia bacterium
CGCCGCGGCCGCGGCGGCGGGAGGCCGGCGCGGAAGGGCGGGGTTGGGGCGCAGGACGATCTCCTCCACCGGGCGCGACGCGGAGAGCGGCACCGTCGCCACGTCGGAAACCGAGCCGTCCGGCCAGATCGCGTACGCGGAGACGCGGCCGTAGTAGAGCTTGAGATCGGCGGGAGCCGCGGTGGGCGCGGACTTCCAGCGGAACGTGGCGCGGCCTTCGCCGCGGTAGCGGATCCAGGCGCCTTCCGGCTCGGATTTCACGAGAACGCGGGTGGCGCAACCGCACGAAAGCAGCGCGGCCGCGGCTGCGGACGCCAGAAAGGCGGTACGCGTGATTTTCATGGCGAGAGGGAGGTCCGTCATTCGTCGGCGATGCCGAAGTGGTTGGCGACGAGTTCTTCGAGCTCCGCCAAGGCGAGGTCCGCGTCCGGCCCGTCGGCCGTCACCTTGAGGACGGTGCCGACGGGCGCCTCGAGCGTCATGAGCCCGAGGACGCTTTTGCCGGAGACGGAAGCGCCGCCGTTTTCCACGGTGACGTCGCAGACGTACTTCTGGCACGTTTTCGCGAACGCGCCCGCGGGACGCACGTGCATCCCGTACTTGTTCACGAGGACCAGGTCCTTGGTTGTCGTCACTTGGCCGGCCCTACTTGCGGACTTCCTGGCGCTTCTTCGAGGCGCGGCGCAGCTGGGCGTCCGCCTTGTCGAAGACGGCGTTGAGCGCGGCGCCTGCGTCGGCGTCCTTGGCCGAGGCGTCGACGTTCGTCTTCTGGCCGCCCTGGACGGAGAGCGAAACCGCGTACTTGGGGCCGTCCTGGTCGAAGACGATGCGGATGTGTTCCGCGGCCGGGAAATCGGCGGAAAGCTTGTCGGCCTTCTTGCGGGCGGCGTTCTGGAGAGCGACGCTGAGTTTGAGGTGGCGGATGGTGATTTCGACTGACATGGTGTGCTCCTTGTCGTTTGGGCTTGAAAACCGCGGACGCGCGCCTGCCTTGCCCGGCGGGGCGTCGCGTCGCCGATTGTAGCGCAAACCGCACGCCGGAACAAGCCCGCGCCGCCACGTCGCCGTTTCCGGCCGGGGATGGCGGGGCGGGGGAAGCGGGCGGGGCTAGTCGCGGGAGTTGGCGGATTCGACGCGGGCGACTTCGGCGGCGTCGGCGAGGGAGACGTGGCCTTCCACGCGGCCGTCGTCGAGGGCGTTCAGGCCGCCGCCGGCGCGTTCGCGCGCTTCGAGGTCGCGGAAGAGGCGGATCAGGTCGCGGGTGGAGCAGGTGCCGAACCAGAAGGTCGAGACGATGCCGATCACGAAGCCCACGCAGAACGTTCCGGCGAAGAAGTAGATTCCCCACCACGAATCGGGCTGGCGCGGCAGCAACCCGCGTTCGCCGAGCACGTGCCAGATCACGTTGCCCAGGAAGCACAGGCAGAAGCTCCAGCCGAAGGAGTAGGCGAACACCGACCACGCGAGCGCCTTGTCGCCGCGCGTGTAGTTGCCGTCGATGCCGAGGAGCCGCTGCATGAGCGGCACCCGGACCGTTTCGCGGCGCTTTTCGTCCGCGTCGGCGTAAGCGCCGCGGTGCAGGAGGCGGTCCATGTTGAACGGCTTGCGGCACGTGGCGAGCGAAACTCCGACGTAGAGCAGCAGCGTGAAGAGCTGGTTGATGACGCCGATTTCGACGGAGTTGACCGGGAACTTGTCTGGCGTGAGCTCCCAGTGGACCCAGGGCTCGAAGGGCGAAGAGCACGCGCGCAGGAAGGAGTCGAGCGCCGGGCCCCAGCCTTTCGCGGCGATCCACGGGTAGAGGCCGGAGACCCAGTATTTCTGCGCGAAGATGGCGGCCACGGCCGCGCCCGCGCCGAGGAGCAGCGAGACGAACGCGGCCTGCGTTGTGCCGCGCTTCCAGTAGAGGCCGAGCGTGATCACGGGGCCGGAGGCGGTCCACAGCGCGCCGGTGATCGCGAAGAACATCAGGATGAAGTCCACCTGGCCGAACTTCCAGCTGAAGAGGAACGCCGAAAGGGCCACCATGCAGATCGCGATGCGGAGGTTGCGGATCTGGCGCTTCGGAGTCCACGGGGTCTTGCGCAGCGGCAGCAGGCAGTCCTGCACGATGACGCTCGCCCAGCCGTGCAGGTACGTCGTGTCCGTCGTGAGCATCATGAAGAGCGCGAGCGCGCAGAAGAGCCCCACGAGGCCGGTCGGCAGGATGCCGCGGATCGTGGCGGGGACGCGCTGCTGCGTGAAGATCGTCCCGAACGTCTGGTTGCGCGCGCGCTGGCCGCCCCAGACGCTCTTTTCGGCGGGCGACATCGCGCGGATTTCGTCGTCGGTCTTCGGGCCGCCGAGCGCGGAGGAGGCCGCAGCGAGGAACGGGTCGGCCGTTTCTTCCGCGAAGCGGGCGGCCTGCGCGTCGTGGTCGCCGATGGCGAGGTATTCTTCTCGCGTCGTGAAGTCCTTGCGCGCTTCCACGCCGGCGAACGCCGCCGCGACCGCTTCGCGCTCGCCTTCGGGGATCGATTCCCCGGCTTCGAACGCGACGTCCTCGTACGCCTTGGCCGCCAGTTCGGCGCGGACGGCGAGGGAGTCGGCCGCGAATTTCGGCGAGTTGTCGAACGAGTAGGCGATCACGCCGATGAGGACGAACATCATCGAGCTGAAGCCGGTGCGCCACGTGCCGAGCACGGCGCCCATCTTCGCCTCGTGCGCGTTCTTCGCGGCGCTGTCGTAGCCGCGGCTGCCCCACGACAGGCGCATGAGGAACGTGCCGAGCAGGCCGGAGACGACGTAGAAGATGTTGAAGTCGCGCAGGTCGCCCGTGTCGAACGGGTTCAGGAAGCTCGACCCGGCGGGGCGCGCCGAAACCGCGGGCAGGAGGTCGTCCCACCACGAGAAGCGGATCAGGAAGTACGAAACGACGAGCAGGTAGATCGGGTAGTTCAGGATGCCCTGGATGCAGTCCGTCACCATGATCGTGATCTGGCCGCCGGCGCACGCGATGAAGCAGGCGAGCGAGAGCGCGACCAGCATCAGCACCGGGAACGTCGGGACGCGGAAACCGAACGCCGCGAAGCTCACCGGCAGCTTGAGGAAGTACATCATGAAGCGGGCGCCGACCGCGGGGAAAATGGCGTAGTTGAGCACGCCGTAGAAGGCCTGCACGAAACACGCCGTCGTGCGGAACGCGCGGTTGTAGCGCATCTCGAAGAACTGCCCCATCGTCATCGCGCGCGTTTCGCGGAAGCGGTAGTTGCAGAACCCGACGAGGCCGAGCACCATGCCCACGGGCGCGATCACGGAGCCCCAGAACCCGTACGCGAAGCCGCTGTGGTAGTACGCTTCGAGACTGCCCACTAGCGTGATCAGGCCGAAGTTCGCCTCCCCGGACGCCACGCAGAGCACGTAGCGGTGCGCGATGCGGCCGGCGGAAAGGAAGTCCGCCACGCCGTGCACGTAGCGTTGCGCCTTCACCGCGGCGGCGATGACGATGCAGATCGGGAGGGCGAAGAGGAACCAGTCTATCCAGTGCATGTGAGGAGCGGAGTCCGAATCGGTAAGGAAAAAAGGGGGGCGGCCGCCGACTGGACGGACGCCGCGCCGAGAATACCACGGAAAGACGGACTGGTGTTAGCGCATTTTACGCCAAACTAGATTCGGTTTGGCGCAAAAGCAGTTTCCGCACGCGCTCTACGAGCATGGCGGCGATGTCGCGCTTCGTCGCGATCGGGAACGATTCCGGCGGCGCATCCGGCGAGACGAGCGTGACGACGTTCGTGTCCACGCCGAAGCCCGCGCCGGGCGCGGTGACGTCGTTCGCGACGACGAGGTCGAGTCCTTTCGCGGCCAGTTTCCGCGCGGCGGAGGCCGCGGCGTCGCGCGTTTCGGCGGCGAATCCGACGAACACGCGGCGTCCTTTGCGCGGGGCGAGCGTTTTCAGGATGTCCGGGTTGCGGACGAGCCGGATCGTTTCCGGCATCTCGCCCTTGCGTATCTTGTCGGCGGCGGCGCTCTCGGGCCGGAAATCGGCGACCGCGGCGGTCATCACGAGCGCGTCGCACCACTCCACGCGCTTTTCGAGCGCGGCGAGCATGTCGCGCGCGGAGACCACGCGGTCCAGCGCGGCGAGGCCGGCGGGCGGGGCGATTTCGACGGGCCCCGAGACGAGCGCCACCTCGTCTCCGGCCGCGACGCCGGCTTCGGCGACTGCGTACCCCATCCGCCCCGTGGAGCGGTTCGAGAGGAACCGCACGGGGTCGAGAAATTCCCGGGTGGGGCCGGCGGAGACGAGGAGTTTCACCGGGTGTTCCGGCGGGCGCTAGCGCGCCGCCGCGATTTCGACGACGATCGAGTCGTCGCCCGCGTACAGGTCGTACGGGATGCCGGCGGATCCGAGCGCCGCGCCGGAGAACTTGTTTCCGGAGACGGCGAGGTGCCCGTGCGCTTCGCCGGTCTTGTCGGACACGTCGATTTCCCTGACGAGGTAGCGGCGGTCGGGATCGAGCCCGGGAATGCGCAGCGTCTCGGGGCGGCCGTCGTTGGTCCTGCGGTTGGTGCCGTAGACGAACGCGATCGCGTGGCGCCTGTCGCGCGAAACGTAGGCCAGCGCGGCGCGGTCCGTCTCGTAGGGCGAAGCGAGGCGGTAGAGGTCGCCCGTCTGCACGACGTGGCGGATGCGCTTGTACGTCTCCACGCCGCGCTTGGCTGTTTCGATTTCTTCCGGGGTCATCTTGCCGGGGTGCAGCTCGAAGCCGAGCCTGCCGGACATCGCCACGTCGAAGCGGTACTTGAGCGCGGCCGTGCGGTTCGTCTGGTGGTTCGGCGAAGCGGTCACGTGGCACGCCATCGCGCTCGCCGGGTAGAACTGCCCTTCGCCCCACTGGATGAAGACGCGCTGCTGCGCGCACGTGTTGTCGGACCCCCAGAACTCGTCCGCGAAGCCGAGGAACCCGTAGTCCGCGTGGGCGCCGCCGGAGGAGCAGGCCTGGAAGACGATTTCGGGATGGGCCGCGCGGAGGCGCGCGAAGAGCGCGTAGACGCCCTGCGTGTATTCGAACCACAGGTTGCCCTGCTTCTCCGGCCCGAGGTACGGGGAGCCGACGTTGTTGACGTCGCAGTTGGCGTCCCACTTGATGTAGGCGAGGTTTTCCGTTTCGCGGATCACGTCGTCGATCATGCGGAAGACGGCGTCCCGCACCGCGGGGTTGCACATGTCGAGCGTCACCTGCGTGGCGCCGCGGCCGTGGCGCAGCGGGCGGTCGGAGACGGGGCGCAGGCACCAGTCGGGATGGTCGCGCAGGATTTCGCTCTTCGTGTTCGCCATTTCCGGCTCGAACCACAGGCCGAACTTGAGGCCGCGCTTGGCGGCCTGCTTGGCGAGCCACGCCATGCCGTGCGGCAGCTTGCCCTTGTGGACGAACCAGTCGCCGAGGCCGACGGAGTCGTTGTCGCGGGCGAACTCGCCGCGCCCGAACCACCCGTCGTCGAGCACGAAAAGCTCGCCGCCGAGCTCGCGGGCGCCGTCCATCATGTCCGTCAGCGTCTTTTCCGTGAAGTCCATGTAGGCGCCTTCCCAGGAGTTGAGCAGGATGTCGCGGACTCCGGGGTGCGGCATCTTGTGCGCGAGCGCCCAGCGGTGGAACGCGCGCGTCGCGGGGCCCTTGCCGGCGTCGGACCACGTGAACGCGAATTTCGGCAGCACGAGGGTGCGGCCCGGGTCGAGCACGTACGGCCCGGTGAGGTTGGCCGCGCCGGCGTTGATGCGCAGCTCGTGCGTGTACGCGTGGCCGACCGTGGCCTGCCACGCCCCGGACCAGCACAGCGCGCCCGCGAAAACGCGGCCCGCGGTTTCGGTGGCGGGGCCGCCGGCCGAGACGAAGAACGCCTGGTTGTTTTCCCACGAGTCTCGGACGCCGTCCGTCGCGCCGATCGACGCCTGCTGCCCGCGCGGGATCTCGCTTTCCGAGACGTTCGCCTCGTTGCCCCAGTTGCCGGAGAGCGAAGTCAGGCGGAACGTTTCGGCGATGCCCGGGATTTCGAAGCAGAAGGAGTCCATCCGCGAGAGGGCCACGGGCCCGTTTTCGGCGTGCGAAATCTCGACCCAGGTTTCGAACACGTCGCAGTCGGAGTGGGCGACGAAGTGCTGCACGGCGCGGAACGAGGGGTGCGCCTTGTCGGCGTATTCGATGACGGCTTCGGACGGCGCCGCCGCGCCGCGCCTGCCGGCTTTGGCCGCGGGGCGGAACGAGAAGCCCGTGCACTTCCATTCGACGTTCACGTCGCCGTCCGCGTGGCGGACTTGCAGGGCGCCGCGGCGCTCGACGTAGTTCTCGCGGCCGGCGGGGCGGTTGCAGCCGAACGCCGGGTACGTTTCCTGGCTCGCGCAGCCGTTCGCGCTGTCGCCCGTCGGACGGGCCGCGGCCAGCGCCGCGAAGTCTTCGGGTTTCCCTCCGCGCGCGCCGAGGTGCGCGTAGGTCCACACGTCGCCGCGCTTGGCGAGGACGAGCTGGGTGTTCGGTGTTTCGAGGGAAATCGCGGTTTTCATCTGCGTGGATGCGTTGTTGCCTTGTGGTGTCGTTTCGCGCCCGCTCCGGCGTGCGCGCATGGCCCGGATTGTACCCGCCCCCGCCGCCCAATGCAACACTCCGCGCCCGTTTTCCGTTTTCCCGGCACGTGTTGCGGGGAACGGGGGGAGCGGGTATGATGCGCGGCGTCGCGGGCCGCGCGGTGCGCCCGCGGGGACGGGACTTCCGCCTGCAATGAATTTGACTGTCCTGCTTGCCGTCTTGGTTCTCGCCGCGTGGACGTACCTTGCGTCCTCGCGCGGCGGCGATTCGTACCAAAACCCCTACGTCAACGAAATCCGGACCGCGCTTTTCCGTCCGGTGACCGCCATCGAGCGCCTGGTCCGCCCCGACGGCTCGGCGCCGCCGTGGTGGCTCTGCCCGGCGCTTCTCGTCGCCGCGATCGTCCTCGCCGGCTCCGCCGCCGGAATCCTCCTCGGCGCCGGGGGCGGTTCGTTCCGCGCTTTCGGGGCCGTCGCCGGCGCTATCGTCTCCGAATCGCTCGACCTCGTCGCGCAGCTCTCGGTCCTGCGCCTCCTCCTCGACTGGCGGCTCTCCGGGTCGTGGGGCTCCGCTCCGCTCGGTTTCCTCGAATGCGTGACGTGGCCGATCCCCGAAATCGGCACGCGCGGCGGGCTTTCCGGCCCCTCGCGCCAGTCGCGCACCGCGGCGCAGTACGCAGCGACGGCGGCGCTTTTCGCCGCCGCCGAGGCAGTCGCGGCGTTCTCCTCGGGCCGCGCGTTTTCGCCGGCCGCCGTCGTCGTTTCGGCGATCGGCACGTTGTCGGTGTTCCGCGCGTTGCTCGGCTTTTTCTGCATCTGCTCGTTCTTGACGCTGTTCGTCGCGTCGCCCTACGGCGCGACGCGGAGTTCCGGACTGGCCCGCCTGGCGGGCTTCCTCGCCTCCGCGTCGAACGACTGGCTCGCCGAAATCAGGCGCGCGACTGTCGGCCGCGAAATGGCCCTCGGCCCGGTCGGAATCGTGCCGGTCCTGCTGTACTTCGCGGCGTCGCTTCTCGAACGGGCGCTCTTCGGCCTCTTGTTCTAGCCGTTTGCGGCGGCGAACGCGGAGGCCGCGGCGGCGAACTCCTCCAGGTCGTCGGCCCGGAACGAGGCGAGACCGTCCAGCGGCGTTTCGCCGCGGTTGACGATCGCGAGCGCGCCGCCGGAGCGCAGGCACAGCGGCGGAATCGCCGCCGCGGGGTGGACGACGAGAGAGGAGCCCAGCACGACGACGAGGTCCGCCGAGCCCGCGAGCGCCACCGCTCCGGAGAACGCCTTTTCTGGCAGCGCTTCGCCGAAGAACGTTATGTCCGGCTTGTAGACGCCGCCGCAACGCGCGCAGCGCGGGACCGCGCCCGGCACGCCGCCGCGGATGGCGCGGATTTCGTCGTACGTCTTTTCGTCTCCGCAGCGGCGGCAGTGGTGCAGCGCCGCGCTTCCGTGCACGGCGAACACGGGCGAAGAACCCGCGCGCTCGTGCAGGCCGTCGATGTTCTGCGTCACTACCCCGGCGCACTTGCCCGCGCGCTGCAGCGCGACGAGCGCCTCGTGGACGGGGCCTGGCTTCACGTCGTCGCCGCCGTAGACGAGGGCGTCCGCCTTGCGGTAGAAGAACGACGGGTCCGCGTCGAACAGGTCGATTTCGAACATCCGCGCGGCGTCCGGGTCGCGGTAGACGCCCGACGGCCCGCGGAAGTCCGGGATGCCGCATAGCGTGGAAACCCCCGCGCCGGTGAAGAAGACGGGCTTGCGCGCCGCCGCGATCATGTCGATCAGTTTTTTCATGCCGGGTCTCCGGTGTTTCAGGCTTTCGCCACGATTATGTCGCTCCACCGCGTGGTGGGGCAGGGGGACAGCATTCCGCGCTTCATGCTCCACTTCCGGGTCGTGCCGACCGCGGCGGGGAACACGGTGCCGCGGCCGAAACGGGCGTTCACGGCGTCCATCGCCGCCGCGAGTTTCGCTCCGGGCCGCGAGGCGGGATCGCCGGCGAAGAGGTCGGCCGCTTCGCCTGCCTTTTCGATGCCGCAAAGCACGACTCCCGCGCGGCGGTACTTGCGCCCCGCGACGAACAGCCGCGCGGCGGCGGGGCGCACGGCGGAGAGGATTTCGCCCGTGGCGGAGGTAGGGGCGGGGAAGGGGACCGTCGCGGAAACGAACGGCGTCCACCACGCCGCGTCGCTCCAGCCGCCGGTGCCCGGCGGCGCGCACTCCTGCACGAACACGTTGGCGCAGGACGCCGCCGAACCCGTTTTCCGCAGTTTTTCCGCGGCCGCGGCGGCGTGGGACGCGATTGCTTCTTCGAGCGAGGCGACGTCCGCCACCGGCGCGCCGAACATCCGCGTGACGGCGACGGACTGCGGGTTCTCGCGCTCGACTGGATCCGGGGACGTCGCTTCGATTCCGCGCAGTTCGAGCGCGGTGCGTTCGAGCGTGACGGCGAACCCGTGCCTCCGGAAAAATTCCGGCGGGGCCGATGCCAGCGCGTACCCGTCGCGGATTCCCGCGAGCCGCAGTTTCTTGGCGAGCCTGCGGCCGACTCCCCACACCTCTTCGACGGGGAGCGCGGCGAGCAGCGCGTCGCGCGCGGCGGCGTCGCGCGGCATGGCGAACACGCCGTCGCCCGTCTTCTTCGCGGCGTGGTTCGCGATCTTGGCGAGGGTCCGCGTTTCCGCGAAACCGACGCCGCACGGCACGCCCGTCCACCGCAGCACCCGCGCGCGGATGCGGCGGCCGAGCGCTTCCCAGTCCGTTCCGGGCGGCATGGAAACGCGCAGGAACGCTTCGTCGATCGAGTACTGCTCGACGTCCGGCGAAAACGTGCCGAGCACCGCGACGATGCGGGAAGAAACGTCGCCGTACAGTTCGTAGTTCGACGAGCGGAACGCGATGCGCGCGCCGACCGGGGCGCTCTTGAGCTTGAAGTACGGCTCGCCCATCGCCACGCCGAGCGCCTTGCATTCGGCCGATCGGGAAATGACGCATCCGTCGTTGTTGCTCAGCACGGCCACGGGACGCCCTTCCAGCGACGGGTCGAAGACGCGTTCGCAGGAAACGTAGAAGTTGTTGGCGTCGACGAGCGCGATCATTGCCTTACCGCCGCTGGCGGCGCCCGGCCGACGCGGACGCGAGCTTGCGCACCGTCGCCGTGACCACGCCGAAGAGCCGCACTTCGGTTTCGCCGGAGAACATGATCGGCGCGTAGGCCGGATTGGCCGCTTCGAGACGGGGCCCGCCGCCGCGGGCGTCGGTGCGCAGCGTCTTCACGGTGAATTCGCCGTCCACGCTCGCGACTACGACGGCGCCGTCCCACGGGTCTAGCGCGCGGTCGACCACGAGCAGGTCGCCCGATGCGATTCCGGCGCCGGACATCGAATCGCCCTCGGCCCGCACGAAGTACGTCGCCGCCGGATGTGCGACGAGCAGTTCGTTGAGGTCGAGCGGGCGCTCGACGTACTGCTCCGCAGGCGACGGAAAGCCCGCCACGACGGAGGAAGCCA
>JAFUXX010000122.1 GCA_017476965.1 Kiritimatiellia bacterium
CACCGGCGGCGCCGGCCGTTTTCCGCGCCCCCGCGGCCTGCAGGCCGCGGGGGCGCGGAAAACGGCCGGCGCCGCCGGTGCCGGGCTAGCGCAGCATGACCACCGTGCCGATGCGCTTGCCGTAGCAGACGTGCGACACGCCGTCGCCCTGCTTGACGAAGATTTCCTTGCCGCCGTCGGCCATCTTCTCGTCGATCGCCAGGTCGCCCGTCACGTCGAACAGCACGACGTAGCCGGGAGCCGAGTCGAAGTCGAAGTCCGCCGGGTAGCCGATCGCGCCGCCTTCTTCGAGCGTGAAGGAGGAGAACGTCAGCGTTTCGGGCGGGCAGGAGAACGTGGCGCCGCTCTTCACGACGAGCGGACCGCCGGCGATTTCGCCGCTTTCGGCCACGACGAGCGAACCGCCTTCGACGACCGTGCCGCCGGTGTAGGTGTTCGCCGCGGAGAGCGTGAGCGTGCCCGCGCCCTTCTTCGTCAGGCCGCCTTCGCCGAACATGACGGCGGAGTCGGTGACCGTGAACCCGTTGGAGTCGATCGCGCCGCCGCCGGTGCCGAGTTCGAGCGCGGGATAGGTGGACTTGGTGCTGTTGGCGCCGCCGTTGAAGATGAAGTCGGTGATGGTGTCCGCGCCCACGGTGCCCTTGTGGTCGTTCTTGAGCGCCCTGATCGTGCCGCCGTCCGTGAGCCGGACCTGTCCGGTCGGCTTGCCGGACTGCGCACCGGTTCCGGCCATGGCCACGATTGCGACGCGCGGCGTTTCGAACACGCCGTCGGGGCCGTTGACTTCGAACCCTGCGTCGCACTGCGAAGAGTTGGCCTGCGTCCACGGATAGCCGAAGCCGGCAAGGCCGTCGTCGTGCGTCGACCGCACCGTTCCGTTCGTGATGGCGACATGCCCGTAGACCGGAGCCGTGTTGGCGTTGACCAGCGTGATCTTGCACGGCATTTCGACGCGGCCGCCGTCGCGGACGATCAGCTCGCCTTTTGCGGCATGCGAGGTGCCGGTGCCGCTGTTGCGCGCGCCGATGACGAGACCGCCGCAGGAAGTGACCCGGAACACGCCGCCGTTCGCGACTTCGAGCGTGGCTCCCTTTTCCCAGTTGCGGTCGACGCCGATGATGTGCGCGTTGCCGCCGCTCGCATTCAAGACCGCGGTTCCGCCGTCGACCAGCAGCTTGCGGGCTCCGAAGTCGGCGGTTGGAGCGTCGGGACCGTACGGGAAGAGAGTGCCGGGGATGTTCAGCGTTGCGCCCTCGCCGACCGTGACGGTTCCCTCGTGGAACATGAGGCCTGTCGAGAATCCGGTTCCGTCGGAGACCTCCATGGCGCTGGAATAGTTGAAGGTGCCGTTTTTGAACGTGGCGCCGTCCTTGATGATGAAGTCGTTGGAATCGGCCTGCGAGAGCGCGAGCGTGCCGCCGCCAAGGTCGAGCGTGCCGCCGATTACGAGGTCGCCGGCTCCT
This sequence comes from Kiritimatiellia bacterium, assembly GCA_017476965.1. Taxonomy (GTDB): domain Bacteria; phylum Verrucomicrobiota; class Kiritimatiellia; order RFP12; family UBA3636; genus UBA3636. The sequence continues at coordinate 1,464 of JAFUXX010000122.1, forward strand.
TCGGCGAGCGCGTATTCTTCGTTGGCGAGAGCGACGCCGCCTTCCTCGATGTCGAGCTTGCCAGTGTAGGACGAGCCGAACGCGACGGTTCCGGGGCCGGTCTTGAGGAGCGACACGCCGGACACCCCGCCGGCGAACGCGATGTCGCCGACGGCGTGGATTTCGCCGCTGGCGCCGGCGAACGCGACGGGCACGCCGAACGACTGGGCGTTTTCGGAGTTGTTCGAGACCGCGGCCGTCACGGAGAGCGTGCCGAGGCCGGACACGGTGAACTCGCCGGCGGTTTCGGCGAAGGAGACGGACATGGGGGCGATCGAGGCCGCGAGTTCGGTGGCGGTGTTCACGGTGCCGTCGAGGACGACGGTGTCCGCCGTGGCGGGGGCGCCTTCGTCCCAGTTGGCGTCGTTGGACCAGAGCGCGTCTTCGCCGAGGCCGGTCCATGTCGTGGTCTTGACCGCGACGGCGGAGTCCACCACCACGGCGTTGCCGGAAACGGAAGCGGAGAACCCGCTGGGGAGGATTTCGCCGAGCTGGCCGGCGGCCCACGCGAGGAAATCGGCGCTGTCGCTGTACATCACTTCGCCCGTGCCCCAGCCGGCGGGATTCGCGGAAAGCGATAGGGCCGACAGGTTTTCGGCGCCCGTGACGCCGTTGAAGACGAAGCCCTTGACTGGAACGCCGATCGTGCCGCCGCCGGGGCCGACCTTCACCGCGTCGAACGTGCAAGGCGAGGCGCCGGTGAACGTCGCGGTGCCGCCGTCCATGAGGAGGGAGGGATACGTGCCGGACGCGCCGGTTTCGAATGTGCCGCCGGCCGTTTCGATGCCGCCCGCGATGGAGCCGGAGACGAGCAGCGCGCCGGCTTCGACGCGGGTGGCGCCGGTGTAGGTGTTGGCGCCGGAAAGCGTCAACGTGCCGGAACCTTTCTTCGTCCATCCGGCGTCGCCGAACGCGACGGCGGGGACCGTCACGTCGTAGGCGGTGTCGATGACGGAGTTGTTGTTCGCGAGCTTGACGCTCGGAGTGTCCGCTTTCTTGGAATTGTAGATGAAGTCGGTGCGGGCGCCGCGGGGAATCAGCGTCGAACCGTCAAGGCGCAGGATGCCGGTGTAGCCGTCGGGGAGCTGGTCCGTGAGCGTTCCCGTGTAGGGCAGCGCCATCGCGTTGACGTTCCAGAGCGTGACGGTGGTGTCCTTGAGGACGATTTCGGCGTACGAGTGCGCGGCAAAGGCTGAATCGCGGTTGCTCGTGAGCAGGCTGGGCCTGTTGTTGTAGTTGCCGTTGAACGTCAGCGTCGAGTTGTCGAAATAGATGAGGCCGTAGCAGTTCTGGTTGCCGCCTTTCGACGTGTCCACGTCGTTGAGGTGCATTTGGCCGCCGTTCATGATCACTGTGGAATCAGTCACCTTCAGGATGCCGGCGGCGTTGATGGGCGAATGGTTCCCGTTGAAGCTCGCACCGACGCGGATCGTCTGGTTCTGTGTCGTGAGGTTGAGTGTCGCGCCGTTCTTGAGCTCGATGGTCGTGGGAAGGACGGTGCCGTCGTTTACCGTGGAAGAGGTCGTGTTCGCGCCGCACACGAAGACGCCGGCGGGGTTGTTCCAAGTCGCGCCGTCGAGGACGAGCGCGCGCTCGCCTGTGACGCCGCCCGTCGGCGTGCCGTACGTGAGAATGAAGCCCTGCTTCGCCGTCCAGACGACGCCGTTGCCGAGCGTGATCGTGCCCTCGGGGAACTTCATGCCGACGCACGGACCTCCATTGTACGCCGTCGAGTACGTCACGGTTGCGTTGAACAGCGACGTGCCGGCGGCCACGACGGCGTCGCCGTTGGAGGTTTGGGCGATCGTCGCCTTGCCGCCGCCGAGGTCGAGGGCGCCGCCGTAGAGGCGCACTTCGCCGTTGTAGGCCGAGCCGCCGGAAAGCGTGAGCTTGCCGGCGCCGGACTTTTCGATGATCGGGGAAGCCCCGATGTCGAACGACACGGTCGTGTCGGACGGCAGGTCGAACGCCGCGACGTCGGTCGCGGACGAAGGCGCGTTGGCTTCCGCCCAGTTGCCCGGGTCGGACATCAGGCCGTTGCCGGCGCCGCCGGTCCACGTGAAAGCCCATGTCGGTGCCGCGGCAATCGCAAATGCGGCGAAACCGGCCGCAAAACGGAATTTGGTCTTTTTCATGCTGCAAACCTCGAAGTTTCGGACCGGAAAACCCGGACCGCAGGAAAATGGTAGAACCGATGCAAAATTGTGTCTTTTTTTTTTGCGCAAAAACAAGGATTATTTTGTGTAATCGGCAGTTCTTTTTTCCGAATTTTCCTGTTGCGCCGTTTCGTGCTCCCCGCGCGGCGCGGGCTTGCAATCCGGGCCGCATTTGCTTAGTCTCGGTGGCGACGCCGCGCGAGCGGCCGCGTACGTGCGGCGCCGGCGGAATTCACCCGGATTTGCACTCACTGAAAATGCGCTTGGCCCTCTCCACCTGCTGGAACAGCTCCCGCCACGACACCGGCGAGGCGATGCTCGACGAAATCGGATCGCTCGGTTTCGACACCGTCGAGCTCGGCTACGCGCTCACGTTCACGCAGTCCGACGGCGTGCGGCGCCGTCTCGCGGCGGGCGCGGTGAAGGTTTGCTCGGTCCACGCCTTCTGTCCCAACCCAGTCCCGGGCGGCGGCGCGGGGCCGGAGCCGTTTTCGATCTGCGATCCGGCGGACTTCAAGCGCCGCCGCAACGGCATCGCGCACGTGTTGGAGTCGGCGCGGTTCGCCTCCGAGCTCGGCGTGCCGCGCATGGTGCTGCACGCCGGGCGTGTGCCGGTCTTCCGCGCCGCGCGCCGGCTCGACGCGCTGGTGTACGATGGGTACCGCCGCGAAAAGCCGGAGAAGTACGACCGCAAACTGGCCCGGTTCCTCGACAAGCGGGCGCGCAAGGCCCGAAAGTCGCTCGACACGCTGTACGCGTCGCTCGAAGAACTGCTGCCGGAGATGCGCAAGCTCGGCGTGACGCTCTGCCTCGAAAACCTGCCGACCGCGGACGGCTGCCCGGACGAAACGGAGATGGCGCAGCTGTTGCGCGATTTCGAGGGCGAGCCGCTCGCGTACTGGCACGACGCCGGCCACGGCCAGCGCCGCCACGAGCTGGGGCTCATACACCACGCCGGCGTCGTGAAGCGCTTCGGGCCGCACATCGGCGGCTTCCACCTGCACGACGTGCGTCCGCCGCTGGAGGACCACATGATGCCGCCCGGAGGAATCGTGGACTTCTCGATTTTCAAGCCGTTCGCGGAAAGCGACGTGCCGCTCGTGCTGGAGCCGCGCGCCGCCCGCACCGCCGAAGAAATACGCGGCGCCGTGGAGTACCTGCGGCAGGTGCTCGGGGTGATTGCCTAGAGAGTCTAGAGAGGCTAGAGAGTCTAGATTGTCTAGAGAGTCTAGTTTGTCTAGATTGTCTAGAAATCTTAGTGGCCTGGCGGTCCTAGGGCGGGTTTTCGCTTGCAATCGGTTTTCGGCGGGGTAGAATGTTCCCCGCAAGCGCGCGGGCGGGCGTATCGTCCGCCGCGCGCGGGCTTTTCGCGATTTTGAAAATGAACGACAACGAAGAAGAAGTTTTGGAAACCGGCGCGAGCGCGGCGGGTGCCGGTGCCGCAGAAGGCGCAGGTAGCGCGGGCGCCGAAGGCGCCGGTAGCGCGGGC